>JBMYQZ010000340.1:0-6130 GCA_049601855.1 Limisphaerales bacterium
TGCGGTTCTTTTCATTGTGTGGCTTTGTAGATTGTTTCAACGCGCCCAAGCCGGTGAAGAAACATTCCCCAAATTCAAGGGAACATCCTTTACCTGCTTGGTAGGCACGTCAAGTAAACTCAGGTAATACGACTGGTCCGCGCGGCGTTTGACGAACATGAGCGTGCGCGAATTCGGAGCCCAGGTCGGGTCTTCTCCAGAAACAACCCGCTCCGTCTTCCCGGTCGTGAAATCGAGAACGCAGAGGGTGAATCCACCCCGGCCTTGAGTTGTGAACGCAATCTTCTTCCCGTCGGGCGACCAGTCAGGCTCCGTGCAACTCGAGATGCCGGCAGTCTGAATACGTTGTGATCGTCCGCCGGTCGCGCGGATCTTGAAGAGCCGAGCCGGGCCGGCTTCGCGGGAGACGTAGCAGATCCATTGGCTGTCAGGCGACCAGGTCGGCGTGGAAACGCCAGCCTTGATGAAGGTGAGCTGACGCCGGTTTCCGCCGTTGATGTCGGTGACGTAGAGATTGGGGTGCCCCTTGATGCTGCAGACCATCGCGAGCTTGGTGCCGTCGGGAGAGGGTACCGGAGTGAGATTGGAACCGGCTTGACGGACAATCGTGGCCCGGCGACCGGTGCGATACTCCTGCATGTAGATGTCCGGATTGCCACGCATGTAGGAAGTGTAATAGAGGCGGCTGCGATTGAGCCCCCAAGCGGGCGCGGCGACGATCGAACCGTCACGGGTGAGTTGCACCGCGTTCTGGCCGTCATAGTCAGCCGCATAAATCTCCCCACTGCGTCCCCGACGATTCTTGAAAGCCACTCGAGTGCCCGCGACGCCCGGCACGCGATTGAAGAGCAGGGCGACTTCGTCCGCAAAAGCATGCGCCAAGGCCCTAGCACTGGCGCCGTTGTACGCCTTGGACAGAACGTACGTGTCTCCTTGCTGGACATGGCCTTCGAGGCGGCCAGAGTATTTTCCGGTCAGCCGGAATTCCGCCTCTGCCGCGCTCACGACCCGGCAGCCGGCCACGTATAGGTCGAAAGCCAAGATTCGCTGGATCTCTGGGGTAAACCCACTGATCGCGATCAGCGTCGGGTCATTGGGATCCTTGTCCGAACGGCGTTTGATGACTCCCACGCTGGTTTGCGCAACAGCATTGGACGCCACGACTGCGCAAACCAACAACCCGATAATCAATCCGACAGATTTCTTCATTATTCTACTTCGAATCCACATGAAAACGTTTTTTCCGATACGGTCATATTCGAGGGAAACGACCGGAAAGAACGGACCTTATTGGCCAAGGACTGCAGCGCATTGTCGAACAGCGCTACGCCGCTACGCTTGCTGACCCGCGCGCTCTTGACCGATCCATCACGCCGGATCGTCACGGTAATCTCTGCCCGGAGTCCCTTACGCAGGCCCGAGGGTTGACTCCAATGGCGGTCATAGGTCTGCCGCACGTAGGTACCGTAATCGATCGACGCCCTCGCCGAACTGCCCGCACTGACTTTGACGGACCTGGAATCCAACTTGGTGATGCTACCAAGCTTGCTCTTCAAAGCAGCAACTCGTCGCCTCTCTGCCGCGGCGGCTTCCTTGCGTCGTTGCTCGGCCCGTTCTCGCTCACGTCGTTGAGCGGCCGGGTCGGGGCGATTGTTCAATTTGTTCCGTAGGGCGGACGTATCGATTTTCACCGTTGGCCGGGGACGCGGAGTCGGTCGGGGCGTAGGCTTCTTGGGAGCCGGCTTCTTCGGGACGGGTTTCTTGATGTTTCGCTTAGGTGCCGGTTTGGGATCCGGTTTCTTTGTAATTTTCTTCGGCGGCTTGGGATCCGGCTTTTTGATCTGTTTCGGAGGATCCGGTTTCTTGGGGGCCGGCTTCGGTGGTTCTGGCTTCTTGGGAGCGGGTTTCGGAGGTTCAACCTTACGCGGAGTTGGCGTCGGTGCGGGGCGTTGAACAGGTTGCGGGGCAACCACGGGGGCCGGCGCAGCCATCAGACGGTTGATAACGTCCGTGTCGATGACGGTCATCGGCTTGATGTCCGGCTCCTTGACCTCGCTTTTGAAAGCGGAAGCGAAGGCCACGATCACCACCAGCAGGGCGTGCATGCCGACGGACACGAAAAGGCATTTGCGTTTGAGGCGTTCGTTCATTCGGCAAACTCCGTGGTAAAGGAAACCTTGTCGATGCCGTGCTTCTCGCAGCGGTCGAGGATTTGAACGGCGAAATCAATCTTAGCGTTCTTGTCCGCGCGAATGGCAACGATGAGCTTCGGATTGTTCTTATACGTGGCGCCGAGTTCGAAATCGATCTGATCTACCGTCATCGAATTGCGGTCGAGCCACATTTCACCAGCGGAATTGATCTCCACGATCCGGATATCCTCTTTCTTTGGCGGATCGTTCTTTTCAATGCTCCCCTTCGGCAGATCGAGATCCACCGAGGACTCAAGCACAGGCGTGGTGATGATGAAGATGATGAGCAGTACGAACGCGAGGTCGAGCAGAGGGGTGACGTTGATCTCATTCAACGTCACGAGCTGATTCCGATTGGAGAATCTTCGCATTAAGTCGTCGGTTCCTGTTCTCGATCCCGGCTAGTGTGTCTTTCGCTCGAAGGGTGCAGCTTCGCAAAAAACGCCGGAATCCGGGTGATTATCGCCTGTTTTATTCGTCCTGCAAGTATTCGGTTTCGAGCTTCGACGCAAATTCCTGCGCGTAGTTGTCCAATTCGACGGTATGAACCCGCAAATTATGGACGAGCCAGTTGTAAGCAAACATTGATGGTATCGCCACCAACAGGCCAGCGACAGTTGTACCCAATGCCGCAGCCACACCTGGGGCCATTACCGCCAAACTCGCTGTCTTTTGAGTGGCCACGGCCGCAAATGTGTTCATCACGCCCCATACCGTCCCCAGCAATCCCAGGAAGGGCGCGCCACTGACCGCCAAGGCCAGCGTAATCAGCCCGGATTCCAAGCGGAGGCTCTCGCGGGCCACCGTGCCTTCGATTGCGCGTTTCACGTGTTCCATCGATTTCATGGAGACATGGTCCTTCGCCTTGCCTTCCGCATCCCGGAGGTGCAGGTCGAGATCCATGCATCCCTCCTGATAGACGGTAAACAGCGGACAACCCTCCACCTGAATTCGCCTTACGTGAATATCAGTCGCCGCCTCCTGCGCGCGGAACTCCGCGAGGAAGAGATCGTTGAGATGTCGAGCCCGGCGCATCTGCAGGGCCTTGGACGCCATCACCCACCACGCCGTCACCGAAAAGACGAAGAGCGTGATGATGATCAGCTTGCCTTCGATGTCAGCTTTCTCCCATGCGAAGATGAGACCTTTGTTCGAGGCGGCTATTAAAAGTGCGGATTCCATCAGGAGACAAAACTAGTCAATTATAATGGAAGTCTGGTTTACCTCTGATGTCGATGCGGGTCAAAAGAATTGTCCTTCAAACGACAAAAAAGAACCCCCACTCACCGAAGAGAACGGCGGTGGGGGTAAATGCTTGAGGCAATTGCGAGCCTAGTACTTGCGCGAAGCAATGACGTCCGCAGCGACAGATTGGTCATAAACCTTGTCGTCAACGACGGTGCTCTTTGGCAATTCTTCGCCCGCCACGGCCTTCTCCACGGCATCAAACGCCAACGGACCCAACAACGGACTGCATTCAACCGTGCAGTTGAGCGTGCCCTTGACCATCGCGTCAAAGGCACCTTTCACACCGTCCACCGAGACAATGATGATGTCCGTGCCCGGTTTCTTGCCGGCTTCCTCAATGGCCTGGATCGCACCGAGTGCCATGTCGTCATTGTGGGCGTAGATGGCGGTCACCTTGTCGCCATGCACTTTCAACAACGCTTCGGTCACTTCCTTGCCACCGCTGCGGCGGAAGTCACCACTCTGCGAAGCGATGATCTTCATGCATTCGTGTGCCTTGATCGCCTGTTCAAAACCCTTCTTGCGATCGATCGCCGGCGCCGCTCCGGGCGTGCCCTGCAATTCGATGATGCTGGCCTTGTTCTCGGTCTTCTTTGCCAACCATTCGCCGGCCATGCGGCCTTCGGCCACGAAATCGGACGCGATCAGCGTAGTGTAAAGCGAGTCATCGGTGACCTCCAATCCACGATCCACCAGCACCACCGGGATCTCCGCATCCTTGGCTTCCTTCAAAACCTGTTCCCAACCGGTCTCCACCACGGGCGCCAAGATGATCGCATCCACGCCTTGGGCGATGAAGTTGTTGACCGCCTTGATCTGATTCTCCTGTTTGCCCTGCGCATCGGAGAATTTCAGGTTTACTCCCCGGATTTCAGCTTCAGCCTTGATCGACTCGGTTTCGGCCGTTCGCCACGAGCTTTCGGCGCCAACCTGTGCAAAACCGACGGTGAGCGATTTCTTCGTCGCCGAGGGCGTGATACCGTCCGGTGCCGGTGCAGGAGATTCGGTTCCCGGTTTGCAGCCACTGAAGGCGATCATGGCGGCAAGGGCGAAAGCTCCCAAGGGAGCGTTGAGAAGTGCGTGTTTGTGTTTCATGAATTGTTAGGTCTTGCGCGTAAAACGTGAGAGCTGGCGTTGTAGGAGAATGAACATCAAAAGCAAGACGCTGATGGTGATGCGCAGCCAGGACGAGGACAGGCGGCCGTCGAAATCGAGTGCCGTTTCAATCGTGCCAAAGATCAGCACCCCTCCCAGCGTTCCCGCCACGTAGCCCACCCCGCCCGTCAGGAGCGTGCCGCCAATGACAACGGCGGCGATCACGTCCAATTCCAAACCGACGGCTGCAGCCGGATTACCCGAGGGCATGAACAGCGTCGCGACCACCCCGGCCAAGGCAGCGCAAAAGCCGTTGAGGGCATAGACCATGATCTTCGTCCGCGCGACCGGCAAACCCATGAGGCGAGCCGAGGATTCGTTGCCACCCATCGCATAGATGTTGCGTCCGAAGGGCGTCCCGTGGGCGACGAACACCGCCACCCCCAGCACCGCCAGAAAGATCACCGACCCGATCTTCAATTTCGCCTTCGGACCGACGGTGAATTTAACCTCCTGCACCGCGGTGTAGAACTCATGATCGATCGTGATTGATTCCGCACTGACCACAAACGCCAGCCCGCGGGCAAAAAACATTCCCGCCAAGGTCACCAGGAAAGGAGGCAGCTCGTAGCGCTGAATCAACACCCCCATGCCCGCGCCAAAACAAGTGCCGACCAGCAATGCCAAGGCAATAGCCGTCAATGGATGCCACGAATAATCCGCGATCAGCGAGGCCACCAAGGTCACCGTAAACGCCAATACGGCACCCACGGACAAATCGATCCCGCCGGAAATGATGACGAAGGTCATCCCGATCGCGGCAATCCCAAGATAGGCGTACTTGTTCGCGAACAGGTTGGCAATGACTCGGGCGCTGAAGAATCGCTCGTACAAAACCGACGCCATCGCAAAGAGCACAATCAACACGAGAAAAGTGGCCAACAAAGGGATGAAACGCCTCACGCCGTCGCCTTCCTTCCAAACCAACCCACCACCTCGGCTCGAAACTTTCCGGACTGCAGCAAACAGACCGCCACAATCACCACCGCCTTGGGAACGGGGGCGATCGCCGGCGGCATGCCCTGCGTGATCATCGTCGTCGTCAGCGTCTGAATGAGCAGTGCCCCGATGATCGAACCCAACAGGTTGAATCGCCCGCCCGTCAGCGCCGTACCGCCAACGACCACCGCAAAGATCGCGTCCAGTTCCATCATCTCACCGACGCGACTCGAATCCGCCGCCTTGATGTTCGACGCCGCGATCAATCCCGCCAGGCCCGCGCACAAGCCGGAAAACCCATACACCGACAGTTTTACCAACCGCGTCGACACCCCGCTGAATCGACTCGCAGTCTCGTTGTCGCCCACCGCCTCAACGAACAGTCCACACGCCGTCCGTCGCATCAGCAGGGCCGCGCCAGTCAGCATGAGCAACACGATCGTCAATGTGAACGGCACCCCCAGAAAGTGACCGTTGCCCAAGTAAACGAAGCCGGGGCGTTCGAAAGTCACGATCTGCCCATTCGTGATGAGCATGGCGATCCCACGACCGCCCACCATCAGGATCAAGGTCGCCACGATCGGTTGGATGCCTGC
>JBMYQZ010000340.1:6140-6351 GCA_049601855.1 Limisphaerales bacterium
ACACGAGCACACCATTGAAAGCCCCCAGCAAAACAGTCGCCGCCAAAGCAATCGGGATCACCAACGCCAGTGAAAGTTCCGTTTGCGTCACCAACACCGCCGCCAGCGCGCCCGCAATCGCCATCAGCGAACCAACGGACAAATCGACCCCGCCCGTCGCAATCACCAAGGTCATTCCCAAGGCCAGCAGCATTGTCTTCGATCCCTGGTT
>JBMYQZ010000341.1:0-6350 GCA_049601855.1 Limisphaerales bacterium
AAAGATGTCGAAAGGCTGGTGGAGGTGGACGGCGAATTGCTCTTCTTCATCAACACTGCAAACACGAGAACCTTGTGGTACCTGGATGTCGGAATCGCCAAAAAAGTCGGAGTGCAGACATTCACCGAAGCTCCCGAGAATTTGAACTCGATCGGTGACCGCCTGTACTTCACGACGGGGGCAGGTGCGACCACCAGCTTGTGGACCTCCGTGGTTTCGAATGGCACGCCGGCCACGCCGACCAGCATTTCCACTGGTTTGAATTCGCCGGTTGGATTCCAAGTGGTTGGTCAGCGTCTCTACTTTACCCAGAACGGCGAGTTGTCCTACGCCACGGGCACGACCGTGAGTAAACCCGGTGCCGCCAGTTACCTCGATGGCAGCACGGATCTGGAGAAGACGGCCAATCTGAACGGCCTCATTTACTATACCGTCGATGCCACCGGCGCGGTGGAACTGTGGCGCACGACGTGGGATGCGGCCAGTGGATCTGCTGGGCCGGGAGCGCAAAAGGTGAAGACTCTGGCAACGGGAACGACCAATGGCGCCACACTTGGCGCGGCCAACGGTGCGGTCTACTTCACGCTCCTGGACGGTACACAAAATGAGCTCTGGCGGACTGATGGCACGGCCGATGGAACGGTGAAGGTGGGTGATCTGTCTGGTTCCACCAAACTGGTCGGTATCGATTCACAATTCAAGGTTCGTATGATTCGCGATGCCAGCATCACGACGGATCAAGCGCTGGCCTCGTTTGCCAATGGGGTGTTGACGATCCGGTTTAACCAGGAACTGACCAAGCTGGCTTCGATTGAAAACGCCATCACCGGGCTGTTCGGTTTTGCGGTAACCCGTGCTGGCGACGGGTTGTTCGCGGGAACGGATGTCACGGTGCAAGGCGGAATCAATGCGGGATACGCGAGTTTCAGTGTCGAGCCCACTGGTGCGAACAATGATTTCATCGTCCGCGCCAGCAGCGATGGTCCGGATTGGAATGACCAAGTCCTGAAACTGGTGCACGATGCTGCCGCCGCTGCTGGAGACGTGACCGTGTCCTATGACGGCGTGCCGTTGACCATCGCGGCCAGTGCGGATAGTTCGGTGGTATTCAACGTCCCAACCGATCGCATCAAGAGCCACATGCGTTTCGGTATCTCGGTGAATGGAACGGGGCATGTATTTAATCTGGATTCGATCGATGCGGGTGATGGAAGTTCTCTCGCTGCTAAGCTGAATTCGGACACTGACTTCTCCACCGCAGGGCTCAGCGCCGCGTGGAACGCTGCCGCCGGGACGCTGACCGTGACGAGTGGTCCCGGGGTTCTCCTTTCGGCTCCGTTCCTGAGCGGACGTACGATCACCGTTACCTTCGATCGGACAGAAACCTCTGCGGCTGACGTGGTGGCCGCGATCAACACGCTCGATGACTGGAACGCGAAGTTGGATTCCAGTGAAGCGAACAATACGGGCGCTGGCTTCATCGACACCGCCACGCAAACCACAATCGCTGTTTCGAGTGGGGGCGTCACCGGGAGATCCAGTACGGCTGCCTTCCGCCTGCCCGGGGTGAATAACGACCTCGTCTTCAGCAGTGACCGTCTGACCGGTGCCGATCACATTGGCGCGACGATCAGGATCACCGATACCGGGGAAATCAGCAACGGGACAGCGACAGCGACTTACGATTCTGGAACCAAGGTTCTGACGATCGATCTCCAGAGCGGCACCACGCCGGCCACGGAGATTGTTGCGGCGCTGGCGGGCATTCCTGAATTCAGCGCGGCTATTGACGCCTCGGTGGAATTGTTCAATGACGGCCAGGGTGTCGTGCATCTTGTTCCAATCACGGAGGTGGTGGGGCAGGCCACGTTGACCGCGGATGGCGTTGGTAACAGTCTTGAGATTGTCCGTTCTTCCGTGCTGCTGAAGATCGACAATGGCGGTCAGCCGGAATTGTGGCGGATCGTCGGCGATGGCTTGGAGAAGTTGGCGGATCTGCCAGGCTTGGGCGCCTTTGCCACGGCCGTTGACGAGAGTCTCTACTTCGTGACTAACAACGAGGTTTCGTTCTCCAAGACACCGCCGAGCTTGTGGAAGAGTGAAACGGACACGTCTGGTAATATCACCTTCCGACAGTTGACCACCCTGCCTGGAAAGGTGATGAAGACTGCGGCCGTCGGCGATCGCCTTTACCTCGTGCTCGATCCGGACACCGCGACGAATCGCGAAGATCTCTGGGTGAGTTACCAGAACGCGGACGGCGCGCAGGTGACGCAGTTCATCCGGAGCTTTGATGGTTCGGTTACCGAGATGACGGCGATGGACGAGGCGAGCTATCTCACGATTGGCAGTCGGACCACCGAGCGAAGCGTCCGGGTCGAAGGCATGCTGTTCCTGAGTGTCGATTTCACAAGCCGACGAGAGGTCTGGCGTATTCTCGACAACACGGAGGAATACACGGCGGGCCGAGTATTCAGCAGCTCTGACAGCGTTGCTCAATTGACGGTTGTCCGGAACACCCTCTACTTTGTTGAGAATAACAAAACTGTGCATCGCGTGGGAGCAACGGCCGAAACGGCAACGAAGTTCTTTGGAAGCACTCCGAATGTGACCTCGCTTACCGCGGTTGGTGGGACACTCTATTTCAATGGCTCGACCACCGCTGCAGCCACTCTGCTCGCCAGCAAGGTGCTGAACGGCGACCAGTTCTACTCAATCATCACCTGGTCTTCGTTTGCGGGCGAGACCCATGCGGAGTCCGACCGAGATACGCTGAAGGGTGGCGAAGGTGCCGATATCCTGATTGGCAACGGCGATCAGGATGCCTTGTTTGGCGAGAGCGGAATCGATGTCTTCATCGGCGAGGCGTTTGAAAAACGCGACTTGTCCACCGGCGAGCAATCGGTCGAGGGTAATCCAGCTGAGGACGCCTCGATTCAGCCTCGTCCGCGAGATAATCGGGTCTTTATCTTCGATACCGAATTGCGTGCGGCCATCGCGAGGGCCCTCAGCTTGGCGGTCACAGCGGGATACAATAATCAGTCGGTGACGCAAGAAAGCTTCCGAGCCAGTGAATTGTTCAAGGTCACCTCACTGAATGCCGGCGATCTGGGGATTACCGACCTTCGGGGACTGAAATATCTCTCGAATCTACAAAACCTGAATCTGGGTGGAAACGACATCGCCAACCTTCTGGAATTGCAACCCGGACTCGATTCCGTGACCGGTGCGGCCATCGGGATGACGGACCTGAGATATTTGGCCCTCGATGGCAATAAGAACACGACCGATCTGAGCCTTGCTGCGCTGACTCATCAGCAACTTCGGGAATCGCTTCTCGCGGTCAGCTTTGATGACAACAATTTCTCAGACACGACGTACTTTGACGTGATCAAAGGCTTGGATGCGCTGCGGTTTGTGAGCGCGGACAACAACACTCCCGCGATTACGACGAACACCATCGCTGAGAAGACCACCGGAACTACAACGGTAACCTCTACCGATGGCCATCAGGATGTGTTGGCATCGGGCACTTTGATTCTGAACGGTGGCAACAACGCTTCCGGGCGCTTGGATCAGGATGGAAGTGCGGACGTCGCTGAGGAGTTCAGGGTGCGAAAGGCCGGCGCAAACTACATCGTTGATTTCTACCGGAACGGAGTGCTGTCCAAGACCGCTGCATATACGGGAATCAGTGCGATCTACTTCGATGGCGGGGTGGGCGACGATATCCTCAATATCGATGCCAGCGTCGATGTGAAGGTGATTGCCTACGGTGGTGCGGGCGATGATCAACTTCGGGGTGGATCCGCGGATGGCAATTATCTGAACGGCGGGATTGGGAACGATGTTCTTACGAGCACGAGTGGTGATGAAACTTTGGTCGGTGGAAAGGGCGACGACCACTATGTGTTTGGTTCGAACTGGGGCACGGATTCGATCATCGAACTCACTGATGAAGGGGACGACACCCTGGATCTTCGAGCTTTGGGTAACGGCGAAGATGTCACCGTGACCATCGGTACTGAAACCGTGTCGGGAACCAACAAGATTACGCACACGGGCAATCGAATCGAAAACGTCCTGACCAATGCATCGGCCACCTCAACGCGGACCCTCAGAGTGGCTCAGACCAGTGAGCAGGCAGTTCTCACGGGCACTCAACTGACACTTGGCACGGCGGCGGCCATCAATTACTCAGGATTCAACCGCATGGAACTGCTGCTTCCCGGAGGGCAGGTGAAGGTTTCCGGCGAGGTGGACTTGGCGGGCGACCTCGTGATCCGAACGGGGACGTTGACTTTGGAAGCAGATGTCAGAGCAGTCGGCATGTTGCTTGACCTGAGCAATCCGTTCACCGTGACCCAGCCGGCGACGACCAGTAATGGTTCGGGCTCCCCAATTCTCCTGGAGGCGACCGGTCTGCGAATTCTGCACGATGGCGGTGTGGGATTGGCTGATCAGCCGGTGTTCATCAAGGTGCAGAATCTTGAGGTGATCACCCGAGGAAATACGGCGAACGCGGCGGGTGTATATCTGATCGAGCTGGACGGTCTCACGGTCGGGAATGTGGATGTGACTGGTTACACAGATTCCGACAGTGGAATCCAGACCCGGGGCGGTGATGTTTCGATCTTGAATCTCACCGGAAATCTCCGAGTGACCAGTCATGCTCCGGCAAGCGTCCCGGGAATTGAAGCTTGGGGCGGCGACATAGTCCTAACCTCCGACCTTCTTCAGATCGACGCCAATGTCCGCAGTTGGTGGCAGGGGATCACTGGTGGAAGCGACCAGGCCCGTGGGGCCTTGGTGTTGCAACCCTTAAACGTGTTCACGTCGATCGGAGTAGGTGGAGCGGCGACGGGCACATTCCACCTCACCAACACCGAACTGGATCGGATCATCAACGGATTTGGCTCCACAGCGGCTGACAGCTTCGATGGCATCACGATTGGTCGTGCCGATGGCCGGCACGGGGTGAAGGTTGGGCAGTACGCTTACCGCGATTCAGTCACTATTCGGGCTCCACGAGCGCCGGGGCACATTGATGTGCTGGGTGTGTTGAGCACAGTTGGCACGGCCCGTTTGCACTTCGTTGGGTCGTTCTCGACCACGGTCTTGTCGGCCGATGTTTACACGAATGGCGACAACAAACTTTTCGATGACAGTGTTCGTGTCGGTGCCGGAAAGGATATCGTCATCAGTACTGGTCCGCTCGGCGGCGATATCACAATTGAAGGTCGTCTGGATGGAGTTGTGGATACGAGCGGTACAGGAGGAACGAATGCGAACGAAAGCCTGACCATTATTGCCGGTACCGGCGATCTGGTGATCAAGGGTGATATTGGTGGTCTCGAACCACTGCAGGACCTGACGATCATTTCCGCGGGTAGCGTCACCATCCAAGGCAGTGTGAATGTTCGAGGGACATTCAAGGTTGTCAGTGCCTCTGGGGTCGTGGATATCGGCGTTCCGCTGACCTCGGGTGGGGCTGTTGGCAACGTGACGGTGGGCAAGATTGATATTGCGACATCCTCGAACGTGATCTTCGAAGGGAATGTCACCACAACAAATAGCGCTGCTGACTCAATCCGTCTTTCCACGATCGGCGACATCACATTCAAACAGAATCTGACTACCGCTGGTGGTGTGCTGGTGGAAACCGTTGACGATTTGGTGGTCAACGGAACAACCAACGTTGCCGGTATTCTTGAGCAACGGGCGGGCACGACTTCCACTGTTTTCAACGGGCCGGTGACTGCCAATGCCTACGATCTGACGACGAAAGATTTGAACTTCGATTCGACGCTCTCGGTGAATTCTGCCGGCACTGTTTTGCTTACAGCGGATGAAATCAACTTCAAGGGAGGCGCTGGCTCGGTGACGAGCGCAGGTGTTGATAACAGCGTCATCACTCTTCGTCCGACATCGTCAGTTGTTCCAATTAACCTTGGAGTTGCGGCGGGTACGAATCCGGATGAACTGGACCTGAGTGCGGACGACCTTGCTGCGATCAATGCAAAATTCCAGGAACTTCGAATTGGCTGGGAGAGTGCGACGAACCCGGCTTCTGCGGGAGAAACCGCTCTGACCGCTGTCAGCTCAGGTGGCGGCGATTTGACCCCAGCTAAAGTAACGATCGTTTCACCCGGAGATAAGAATGACCTCGTGTTTACAGCCGGTACATCAGGGGCCGTCATGAACGATGTGCTGGTGAGGATTTACGATGACGGCACTGTCACTGGCAACAATGCGAACGCGACTTGGCACGCCGGAACGAAGGAACTCCTTGTCAATGTCAGTCTGACTAACACCACGGCACTCACAGTGAAGACAAAGGTCAACGCAAT
>JBMYQZ010000342.1:0-6328 GCA_049601855.1 Limisphaerales bacterium
AGACAAAGTTCTTCCGTTCGTAAGCCACCCCGTCACTGCGAAAACAGGAATCGAGGATGACGAAATGCCAACCGCCTTGATCGAAGGAGTAGTACGACTTCGTCCGCCCGATGCCTCCGAGAAATTCCTGCTTGTTGAGCATATGCACGCAGTGGTTCCCCAACACGTAATGCTTCTTCCCTGGAATTTCAGCGAACTGCTTGTGCACCGTGGCCAAGTGTTTCTTCTCGGCGGACAATGAATCCGCCGAATCGATGAAGTCCCCGAGTTCCACCACGTGATCAACACCCGCCTTGGCAAACGCCCTTCCGGCTTCCTCGAGCTTGCCAAGGCTCTCGCGATAATGCCGACTCCCACGTGCTGGTTTGTCCGCATGGTGGAGATCCGTCACCAGACCAATGCGCACCACGGGCTCTGTCGTCTCTTTGGCAACGAGATTTGAAGTTGCTGCTGCACCGAGGAACAACGTCCCATTCCGAATAAATATCCGCCGATTCATGACAAGACCTTTACCAGTTCATTGCGTTTTGCCCAATGGATTCGCGAAAGAAGTAGATCCCCCCGAGCCTTTCGTCGCGGCATCCACTCGCCAACGGTCACCCACGATTCCTCTGGACTCGCGTTGGTGACATTGAAGTTCCCCATGAGAGCGACGGCATCCGGGTCCTTCACCCCGTCGCCGACCAATGGCAGCGCGACCTGTTCGGTCGCTCGCAGCAGACAGCGTTTCTTCGGGTCAACGGCCGCCACCCAGAGCGGCGACCGCCAGCGTATGACGCCGGAGTTCGACTCGTCTTTGCGTGTATACACCAGGAACAGACCATCCGAATGCGTGAGCCAATGCTGCTGCGTGGTGGACATGCCGAGTGGTTCGCCATCGTCCCAGCACCACGCCTTCTTCTCCGAGTAGTTCAGGCCGTCATCGCTGATCGCGTGATAGCCACGACCGTCCTCGGCGCGAATGGTCATCCAGGTCTTGCCGCCGAATTGTGTGACCGAGGGTTCCAGCAACCCGCGACCGTAATCGATCTTCAGGGCAGGGCCGACCTTCTTGATCCGGAGATCTTCACCATCGAAGGAGCACAGCACACCGGCCACCATGCGATTCTTGGATTCGGGACCAAAGGTGAACGACATCAGGATGTCACCATTCGGCAACACCACTCGTTGCCCGCAGTTGTTGGTATAGATGAAAGCACCGCGCGGATCGTCCCACTTCAGGATCTTCCGTTCCGACCAGGAACCGTCCTTCCTACGAATGGAGTAGACCGGATACCGAGCCAATTGTTCTCCCCGCGAAAACTTCGCACCGCGATAAAACACCACGTGCCCCATCGCCAAAACCGTTCCCGTCTGCGGATGATACTGCGGCACCACGTCACAGACTCCGGCCTTCAGTCCCTTGAATTTCTCCGCCATGGGATGCCAACCAAGCGCCGGGATTGCCTTCGGCTCAGTCCAACTCTTGCCGAGATCGCCGGATTCACTCCAATGCACGGGCCCGAAGTAGTCCGAACCACCGATCGACTGCAGCGTCATCAACGCCTTGTTCCTCCCTCCTTCTCCCGGAACGAGACAGGCACGTGGGTGAAACCAAGTGGTCGAATCACCATCCCGATTGCGGCGGAGGACATCCTTGGTGATTGATCGGATCAAAGGTCGTTCCGATCGGGCATCCATCAGCCCGGCGCCGGAAACCATGGCACTGGCTGCGAGAAAAGTTCGGCGGGTCATGGCTCGGATTCTACGCCGCCCGTCCGATCCCGCAATCCTGCGGCGCAGCGCCGGAATCAAGGCTGGAAATGCATCCGGCCGTCCTGAGTCACGATGCAGCTCATCAGCTTCTCGTGCTCGGCCAGCGCACGGCGCATGGAAATCGCCGTGCTCACGCTGATATCCTGCAGCAGATCCATCACTTCCTGGACCTGGTGCGGTGGGATCTTCGTCGCGAACATCGCCTCCCGTGCCCATTCCACAAGATCGTCGTGCGTGATTCTGAAATCACGATATTCCGCGATCTTGATCGCCACATCCCCGATGGATAAATCACTGATCATCAGCCGCCCGAATCATCCTCCGAGCGACCCAGAACGCAATCCCAATATCCCAAGGGGACGAGGATTGACGCGGAACACCATCTTGAGCCAACCTTGCGCCCGATGATTAACAAGCCGGTCTTTGGTTCCACAAAAACCAAGGCCGGCCTTTTTCTGAGGACCTGAGACTCCATGGCTGCCAAAAAGAAAACTGCAAAACCCAAATACAAACGCGTTCTCCTGAAACTCAGTGGCGAAGCCCTCGGTGGCGATCAGGGATACGGAATTGATCCCACGACCGTCGTCAGCATGGCCAAGCAGATCAAAGAGGTTCTTGGGCTCGGTGTTGAACTCATGATTGTCGTCGGCGGTGGCAACATCTTCCGAGGAAGTTTCGGCAGCGAAAGAGGGATCGAGCGCTCCACCGGCGATTACATGGGAATGCTGGCCACGGTGATCAATGCCATGGCGCTTCAGGACACCTTGGAGAAGGAAGGCGTGGCCACCCGCGTTCAGTCCGCCATCACGATGACCCAGGTCGCGGAACCCTTCATCGGACGCAAAGCCCGCCGCCATTTGGAACATGGGCGGGTGGTGATCTTTTCCTGTGGCACCGGCAACCCGTATTTCACCACCGACACCGCCGCCGCCCTGCGGGCGAACGAAATGGGCGTCGATGTTCTGCTGAAGGCCACCAAGGTGGACGGCATCTACGACAAAGATCCCGTCAAACACAAGAACGCCCAACGCTACTCCCAGATCAGCTACGGCGAGGCCATGCGCAAACGCCTCAAAGTGATGGATACGACCGCCTTCGCCCTCTGCGAGGAAAACAACATGCCGATCATCGTCTTTGACCTCTTCAAGCGAAACAATATCAAGAAGGTGGTAATGGGGCAGAAGGTCGGCACGTTGGTGACGGAGTGAGGAGGTGCGATCAGTAATCCGCCAAACAACCGAAGCAACGCACTGATTACTGACCGCCGATTACTGAATACTCATTACTGATCACTTGCATACCCCGCTTCGCCCCGCTATCAAATCCCGCAGCACCATGGCTTTTGAAGAAACACTACTTGAGGCGGAAGACCGCATGCATAAGAGCGAAGAGCATGTGATTCATGAATTTGCATCCGTACGCACCGGCAAGGCCTCGCCCGCGTTGGTCGAGAACGTGAAGGTCGACGTCTACGGTTCAGAAATGCGCATCAAGGACGTGGCCACCATTACCATTCCCGAACCGCGCCAATTACTCCTCCAACCGTGGGACGAGTCGAACGTCGCTGCGGTCGAGAAAGCGATTCAAAAGGCCAACATCGGCCTGAACCCCGCCGTGCAGGGAAAGCTTCTCCGCATCACCATTCCTGACCTCAGCACCGAGCAACGCCAGCAGTTTGTCAAAGCGGTGAAGGAGAAGGCCGAACAAGGTCGCATCGCCGTGCGCCAGGTCCGCCGCGATTCCATGGAAGCCTGCAAGAAGGAGGCCAAGGGGCCCGGCATCTCCGAGGATGAACTGAAGGAAACTGAGGAAGAGATCCAGAAGCTCACCGACAAGTTCATCAAGAACATCGACGAGCATCTCACCGCCAAAGAGGCGGAGATCATGGAGGTCTAGCACCTCGACGTTCCATCCTCCCCGCTGCATGATACTCCCCCGTCATGCACTTTCCAAAATTCTGGGCCTTGGGCTCCTGTCCCACGGGTAAGTTCCGATGTTGGCGGTGGTCTGATTCCAGCCAGGCCGACGCTCAGTCCGCCGCCGACGAAGCGGCCACGGAACTTGCAGCAAAAGCCGCCGCCGATAAATTTCCCCGCGGCGGTTACGGATATCCCGATCGCCCGATGCGGGAAGAGATCATCCGCGACGTCGCACCGGGAACGGTGATCAGTCGCAACGGAGTCGGTTGTCTTATACTCAAAACGGAGAAGGTGATGTTCGTCGACATCGACATCATCGGTCTCGAAGAGGCCCCCGCGCAGCTTTCGTTTTTCGGACGACTCTTCGGAAACAAGACACGCCAAGAAACCATTGGGCCGGTCGTCGAAAACGTGAGAACGATTGCCAATTCCGATTCATCTTGGGGATGGCGGATCTACGCCACCCGCGCTGGCCTTCGACTGATCGCCACTCATGCTCCGTTCTCGGCGACGGCAGAAGTGACCAAACAGACCTTCGAAAAACTGGATGCGGATCCCCTCTATCGCCGACTCTGCGAGGCGCAGGAGAGTTTTCGCGCCCGCCTCACGCCCAAACCCTGGCGTTGCAACCACGGACCAGCTCCCGTTCGTTGGCCCTTCCCATCCGATCTGGAAAAATCCCGCTTCGATCGCTGGGAAAAGGATTACCTCAAGTTCGCAGCCGAGTTCGCGACCTGTTCGTATCTCGGGTCGGAAGGCAACGAAACGATTCACCCCGAGATCAAACCGATCGTAGATCTCCACGACGAACTCACCCTGGCCAATTCCGAGCTCGAACTGGCCTGAATAGGCGAAACTATTTGCGCTGCCTTACAGCCTGCTTGCGTTTGCGGTCCTGCCACCAACCGCCCCGCGGTACATAGTCCTCGTTCAAGAACTCGGCGTGCTGCCGATTGCGATTGGGAATCCCCCTTTCTTCCAACACTTCCATCTGCTTCTGGTAGCTTGCGGCGTCCCAATTCGGATTCTCCGTCGGGAAGCGAGCACCCACGCTCTTCTGCCACTGCTTCAATTCCTTGAGCATCGCCGACACCCGCGTGGGTTCGGCCGCCGCCAGGTTCTCCCGTTCACTCAGGTCACGATTCACATGGTACAGCTCGGTCCGGTCATCCTCGAAATAGTTGATCAACTTCCACTCGCCTTTCCGGATCATGGCCGAAGGCTCGCCCCCTTGATTGCCATAATGCGGATAATGCCAGAACAACGGGCGGGCGGCAATGTTGCCGCCCTTCAAGACGTTCACCAAACTCACGCCGTCACGATGCTGCTCCGGTCGTTTTGGCGCGCCGGCCATTTGCAGAATGGTCGGATAGAAATCCGTCCCCGTCACCGGCACATCTGTCGTCGTGCCGCCCGGTGTCACTCCCGGCCAGGAAATGTACAGCGGTTGACGAATGCCGCCCTCCCATTGACGCCCCTTACCGCCGCGCAGCGGAAGGCAACTCGTGGCAAAACCATCTCCCGATGAAACTCCCCCATTGTCTGACGTGAAGAACACCACGGTATTGTCCGCCAGCCCCTGCTTCTCCAATTCATCCAGCACGAGGCCCACCCCCTCATCCATCGCCTCCATCATCCCGGCATAAACCGGATGATCCTGCACCTGTCGCACTTCCTTCGTCCGATCGAGAATGAAGCGTGGGTCATCGCGTTGAACCAGACCCAGCTTCTCCGCTTTGTCCCGGTACTTGTTCCACCGAGCCTCCGTCGACTGAATCGGACCGTGCACGGAATAGAACGAAAGCATCGCGAAGAACGGCTTGTCCTTGTGATCGGCGATGAATTTCGCTGTTTCCTGCCCCAAGCGAACGGGCAGTTCTTCCCCCGGTGGGCCATCTTCCAGTGCCGGATTGTTGTATGGCGAGAAGTAGCCACCCGGTGGCGTTCCCGCAATGTGACCGCCCTTGTTGATGTCATAACCCTGTTCCTCCGGACCGAAGCCCGTGTGTCCAAGGTGCCACTTTCCCGCAAAGAAGGTTGTGTATCCCGATTCCTTCAATGCCTCGGCAATGGTCACCTCATCCAGCTTCATCTGCATCTCGTAGCGCGCGGGTAGGAGCTTCGTCATGCGATTCCATTTGTCGGGTTGATTACGGCCGGTTGTCCCACCGATGTAATCCGTGATCGCCAGTCGCGCCGGAAACTTCCCTGTCTGGATGGATGCCCGCGAAGGACTGCAGACCTGGCAGGTCGAGTATGCATGCGCAAAACGCATCCCCTTCCGCGCAATGCCATCAACGTTGGGCGTTTCGTAAAACGAACTTCCCTCGATGCTCAGATCCTGCCGACCCAAGTCATCGACAAGGATGAAAACGAAGTTCGGCCGCTTGGCCGCCCAAGAACTGACGGTCAACAGGAACGAGAAGCAGACGATCAGGCGAATCATGCGAGGAGCATAGAAAGCTCCGTGGCTTCAACGCAATCGCTGTTGCAGGAATTTCAAGCGGGGATTCTCGGGATCGATCTTCGCCACCTTGTTCGCCACCGCGATCGCCCGATTGATGTCGCCCACGGAATGAAAGCCTTCGGCGAAGGTCAACAGGAGATCCAGGTTCGTAGCATGATATTTTTCGGCGTCCTGCAGCAGGCTTGCC
>JBMYQZ010000343.1:0-6315 GCA_049601855.1 Limisphaerales bacterium
CATCACATGCAGGTGTATTGGTACAAGACTCGTCACGAGGGACGGCTGGGCATGTTGCCGATCATTCACGTGCGGGAGATCGATCGTTGGGTTTCCCGTCGATCCGGATTCCTTGAACCGCCGAGCGAGATGCGCGATGAAGGCGGACGCTGGAACATCGGTTGCATCAACTGTCATGCCACCCATGGCGAAACGCGTAACGAGAACGCACTGGAGTTTGACAGCCAGGTCGCCGAATTGGGCATCGCCTGCGAAGCCTGTCACGGACCCGCCGAAAAACACATCACCATTCACCAAAACCCGGTGACTCGCTACGCCCGTCGTCGCGACATCGAGCCCGACCAGACCATCGTCGAACCCAGCCGGGTTGACCCACAACGTAGTACGGAAGTCTGCGGCCAATGCCACAGCGCCAGTTTCCCCAGGAGCCTCGAACATCAACACAGCTATCGTCCCGGCAAGGTGTTGGCCGAATTCCGTGATCAACTCGATCCTGCCAAACCCGAATCCTTCAAGGGCGACGCGGCTTCGATGGAATTCAGTTTCTGGTCCGACGGCATGATTCGTGTGGCGGGCCGTGAATACAACGGACTGGCCCGTACGCCCTGCTACACCCACGGCGACAAATCCAAGACCATCTCCTGCCTTTCCTGTCACGAACTGCATCCGCAAAGCGACGATCAGCGCGATCCCTTGGCATGGGCGGATGATCAATTGAAACCTTCCATGCGGGGCAACATCGCCTGCACGCAATGCCACGAAGAAATGGCCGACACCGCGACTCTGCAGAAGCACACGCACCACGCACCGAATTCTCACGGCAGCAGTTGTTACAACTGCCACATGCCGCACACGACCTACGGCCTGCTCAAGGGAACGCGCAGTCACACCATCGATTCCCCGAATGTCGCCAGCACGCTCGCCACCGGACGGATCAACGCCTGCAATCAATGTCACATCGACCAGTCACTCGGCTGGACGGCGAAACATCTTCAGACTTGGTATGGCATCGAATCCCCGCCAATCGACAAGGAACGCAACGAGACTTCGGAAGTCGTTTTCCAGGCACTGACCGGTGATGCAGGCCAACGTGCCCTGATCGCCTGGACCTTGGGCTGGAAACCGGCGCACGAAGCCGGCGACAATGACTGGATCGGACCGTATCTCGCGCAGCTTCTGGATGATCCTTACGACGCCGTCCGATTCATCGCGCATCGGTCGATCCAACGCCTGCCGGCATTTGATGAGTTCGAGTACGACTACATCGCCGCGCCCGAGAAGCGCAAGGCGCGGAGCGAATCTGCGCTCAGCAACTGGGAACGTTCCTCCGCCCGACCTTCGAAGACCATCCTCATCAATCAGGATGGTGAATTGGAGAAAGAACGGTTTGCCGAGTTGTTGGAGCGGCGGGATGACAAGCCGATGTATTTGATTGAGTGAACCTCATGCGAGCACCCAGTTCCCGATGGAAGGACGAGCCTGCGAATCCGTTGTGCTATTTCCCTCCACGATTTCGCAGAATCAACATCCCCGTCTTCGCTTCCACCCATTTCTTGAGGATCTCCACCGGCACATGGTCATTCCCCGGATGACTGGCAACAATTACCAGGTCGGTGTCGCCATCCTGATCCAGATCTCCCGCGGCTAGGTCAGACCAATGTGCATTCGCGGCAGCAGCAATCGTGCGAGCGGAAAAGTTCATCGCGCCGTCATTCACAAGAAGAACCAACGACTCGTTGCCTAACGCCTCCGGTTGATTCGAATACCCGATGGCGACGAGATCGACATCTCCATCACTGTCGAGATCAGCCGGAATTACCCGTCGAGCACCGGCAAGCTGGCGAATCCGCTGCCCGGTGTAATCTCCCTTGCCGTCTGCAACCCAAACACTCACGCCGTGATCAGCCGCGATGGGCTCGGGTTGGTTTTGGTAGCGATTGTGCCAACCGTTGGCGGTAACCAGATCAGGAAGCTGGTCTCCGTTCACATCAGCCACGGCGATATCGGCGAACCACCAGCGCGGATGCTTGCGACTGACCGTCTTCCGTTCAAAGCCATCGCCCTTGGCGATGAACAATTCGATCGCTTCGTAGCCATGACTGGTAACAGCCACAATGTCCGGTCGGGAATCAGCGTTCATATCAGCCACGGCGATTGCCCGCGTCCCGGCTCGTTCCAACAATGGGTTCACCTCCAACGAGCCACCGAGATTCTTCATCCACGATAACAAGCCCAGGTAACCACCCCGTTCGGCAACGACATAGTCTTCCTTCCCGTCCTGATCCAGGTCCGCGACCGCGAGATCCATCGGGCGGCGCAATTGATTGTCCAACATCTGGATAGGTGGCCCAGGCACGCCGGGTTTGCTCATACGAATCAGGCCGCCGTTCGATTCCTCGGAGAGTTCGCGATTGCCTATCACGCTGATCATCACGGCTTGAGGCAACACAGTCATGGCGGACGGCCCGCTGTTGAATGCACGCGCCGTCACTCGTTGACCATCCGCGGACCAGACCTCGATTGAACTGTCGTTTTCGTTCCCGACATAGAAGACGCCCAGCGCCGCATCGATGGCGACCGAGGTATAACGCGGTTGTTGCGTCGCCGGGACAACCTGCACATCAAAGGCGTCCCAAACCTCCGGCTCTTTCACAGGCACCGTTCGAACGCCTCCGTCTGCCGAAGAGGTGGCGAGGTAGTAGTTGCAGATCGCGCTCCATTCGCTGAGCGACACGGTGGCCTGCTCCGGGAACACCGGACTCTCTTTGAGTTCCGATCCGCCGGGGTGGTTTTCGAAATCAAAGGGATCCAACCCCAACCATTTGCGCTTGCCCGGCAGAATCTCAAAGGCCCACTGCTCCCGAGTGGCCGTCTCGGGCAACGGTTGCGCGTGACACGTACCACAAACAACGCGTGCCAGTTCTTGGCCCCGGGCCGCGATGGGGTCCGCAGCAAGTTCTAGCACGGTGGTTTGCACTTCGGATTCAGACGTCTGCTGCTCCGGCAGACGGAAGACGATCAAGGGAACCACCAGCAACGCAGCGCACCAAATCCAGATTCCCGCGCCGAGTTCGCGCGGGGCTTCGGAGGACGGTTCGGGCTGTGCAGGCTTCATCAGTTGGGCATGACCGAATCAAAGCCCAAGGGCTGCGGCAAGTTCATTCCCAGCAACCCGGTTGAACGGACGGCATTGCGGTGCAGTTGCCCGTGCGCCTAAAGTGGCGCGGTGGCCGAGCCCCCAGAAGAAGATCAACGACCCGTCGCCTGGAATCCCCTGACTCCTGGCGGTGTCGCGTCGTACGCCAATGCGCCGCTCGGCAATCTCATCTCCACCCAATTCGTGGCGGCATTCCTTCTCTGGCTCACCGCAATGTTCTATCTCAGCCAATCCTGGGTGCCGGCGATCGACAGCACGATCGAACAGATCCCCATCGGCACACGAATTCAGAACGGCCGCCTGTTCATCCATTCCCGCGAGTCCATCATCTTTTCCGACAACCGACTCGTCGGCATCGTCTGGGCCAAGGAAGACGCGCCGGGACCCACTTCGGACATCGAGATCCGGTTGCTGCCGAACGAATTTCGAATCGCCACCATGATCGGCTACCTGCCGCTGCCTTACCCACACCACGAAGACCAGACAATCGACAAGGACGAGCTCTCGCCACGGTGGGGCGCTTGGAGACCAGCGATCATTCCGGTGGTGGCGGGTTTCTTCACGCTGTTCATCTGGGGTGCGTGGGCCCTCTTGGCGACCATCTACGCCTGGCCAATTCGCGTGGCGATTTTCTTTCGCGACAAGCTCACTTCGCAATTGGGTTCCTGGAAACTCTGCTCGGCCGCGCTCATGCCTGGGGCCTTTCTGCTCACGGCTGCCCTGCTCTTCTACACGCTTGGAAGAATCCCCGTCGCCGGGTTGATCATCGCCTTTGCTGCCCACTTCGTCCTCGGCTGGATTTTCGTCTTCTTCGGCGCCGTCGCGCTGCCCTTGATTCCCGAGGCTGAACGCGAGCAGGGTAATCCGTTCTCAAACGAACAGCAGAAGAAGAAACCCAGGAAGAACCCGTTCAAAAAGAAGTGAATCGCGAGCCACATCCCGTTCGACGCGCAACCTTCTGGCTGTTCGCGCTAATGTGTTGCCTCGGGGTGCAGGCGGCTGATCCGCCGCGATCCTTGATCGATCCTACCAAGGCGGATCTTAGGCGCGGCGAAACCTTGTCCAAACAATACTGCGCGACCTGTCACCTCTGGCCCTCGCCCGAAATCTTTCCGAAGGGAGTGTGGGGCGACAACGTGTTGCCGTGGATGATGATGTATCTCGGACTCCGTGACGCCACGGGCACGAACAGCAACTTTGGCGCAAGCGCCGCCTTGATCAAAGAGAAGGGACTGTTCCCAAAAGAGCCGCTCATCCAACCTGACGATTGGCAGCAGATCGTCTCCTACTATCTCCTCACCGCCCCCGAATATCCGACGCTGATTCCGAACATTGCCAAGACCGACGGGAAGACGCCCTTCCGAATCGGTTTCCGCCTGCCGCAGCTTCCCGGCCCCTACTCCTCCATGGCCCGTATCGTCGAGGAAGACCGCGCTATCCAGATCGGCGACACCGGCGCCGAACGCATTGCCGTGCTCGATCAAACCGGAAAAACCCTCCGGAACTTCGCCCACACCTCGAAACCGGTGAACGTATTCGCGGACCAAGATTCAAGGCTGGTCGTCGACATCGGCAGCTATCTGCCGACGGAACACGCCACCGGCCGCATCCTCCGCGTGACTCCCGAGGGCAAGCCGCTCGAAACCCTCCTCGACAAACTACAGCGCCCCATTTCCGCCATCCCCGCCGATTTCAACGGCGACGGAAGAACCGATCTCGTCGTCTCCCAATTCGGCTGGGTCGGTGGCAAGCTCAGTTGGTTCGAGGCCACCGAGGATGGTCTCAAAGAACATGTACTCCTCGAAAAACCGGGCGCTTCCCACCTGCAAGTCCGCGATCTCAACCGCGACGGCCATCTCGACATCGCCGTCCTGGTCGCCCAAGCCCTCGATTCCATCCTCTTCTATTTGAACGATGGCAAAGGAAACTTCGACCTCCACCCCGCCTACCAGCAACACCCCGCCTTCGGCCTGAGTTGGTTCGAATTCCTTGATTTTGACGGCGACGGCATCCGCGACCTGCTCACCGTGAACGGCGACGTCGACAATGGCGGACCGCCCCGCGCCTACCACGGTATCCGCATCCATCGCGGCACCGCGACCAACACCTTCACCGAGATCCTGAAACTTGACCTCCCCGGCGCCTACAAGGCCCACGCCCGCGATTTTGACGGCGACGGCGATCTCGACCTGATCGCCATCGCCTTCAACCCGCAATTCAACTCCCACCCCGACCTCGGCGCCGTCTACTTCGAGAACATGGGAGGAACGAAATTCCAAACCCACCGTCTCCCCATCGGCGGCGACACCCGTTGGCTCACGATGGACAGTGGCGACATCGACGGCGACGGCGACGAAGACGTCATCCTCGGCGGCTGCTGGCTCGGACCAGGATTGCAGGACAGCATCCCCCGTGGTCTGCAAAAGAAATGGGCACAATATCCGTTGTCGATTTGCTTCCTGGAAAACACCAGCAAGCAGTCGAGGAGACCGACGGTGAAGCATCCGTTGTTCGCCCATCGCATGCTTCCGTGACGCTGGTCGCAAACGAAGGATTGCCAAAAGCGCTCAACCTTTCTATCGTCGGGCTATGCTGCACCCGACGATTCGAAAGATTTTGCTGATGATGACGTGCATGGCCACGTTGCTGGTAGGTTGCCGCCCCCAGCATTCGGCGCAGACGGAACCAAAGCAGGATGCGAATTTTCAACGGGGGCAGACCTTGATGTCGCAGATGGATTATCCTGGGGCGATCACGGAATTCAAACGCGCCTTGGTTTCGAATCCGGAGTCGGCTCCTGCTCATCTCGAACTTGGTTTCCTCTACAAGGACTACGCTGATGATCCGGCGGCCGCGATCTATCACTTCAACACCTACCTCGTCCTGGATCCGGAGACCGACCAGTCCAAGTTGATTCGGCAGAACATCGACAACTGCAAGATGCAGCTCGCCAAACTCTTCCTCATTGCCCCGGTCGTGCCGAACGTGAAAAAGGAAATCACGAATCTGAAGACGGAGGTCAAGAACCTCAAACAGGAGAACCACAAGCTGAAATGGCAGATCAATACCATGGGCCGTCCGTCCGAGACGGGTCCCCTACTCACGAGATCCAGTGCGCCGGCCGCCAAACCGGTGAAACCCGCAGCTCCGGTCGTGAT
>JBMYQZ010000344.1:0-6313 GCA_049601855.1 Limisphaerales bacterium
CTCCGTCGCAGAGGACTGATGTTCGGACGCAGAGTCCAGGTATCGAAAACGCCGAACCGTATGGTTCGGCGTTTCAATTCAGATTGGTTCGAAACTACTTCTTCTCTTCCGCCGGTTTCTCGTCTGGCGTCAGCTTGGCGAGATACTTTTTTGGATCTTCCTCAAACGAGGGCATGCAGCCTTCGCAGCAAAATTTAATTTCCTGGCCTTCGTGCACGAAGACGTAGGCATCGCCCATCGAGCCGAGTTTCTTGCCGGCCACGAGGCAGACGTCCAAGGGATAAGGCTTGGCGCCGTCGGCGGGTTTGGCAGCGACTTGCGTGTCACTGGGAGCAGTGGTGGTTTTTTGATCGGCTTTGCCTCCGTCGTTATCTTTGTCGCCATGTTCGTGCGCGTGGTCGTGATCATGATCGTGGTCGTGATCATGGCCTTCCTTGCAACCGGTGATGGTAAGTCCGAGAGCGATGGCGAATGCGGGGATGATGAGTTTGACTTTCATATAAATCGTTCCTTGTTGCTGGCCTCGTGTCGGGGCACTCAGAATTCAAGAGGGCCGATGATCTTTTCGCCGTCCATCTCGTAAATTCCGATGAGGTAGCCATTCTCGCGCATCTCACCGACCTTCAGTCGACCGAACACCGTGATGGTCTGATCCATGATCGGCTTCACGCCTTTGCCGGTCATCTTGACGCTGACCCATTCGTTGATCTTGGGAACAGTGCCGTAACAGCACGCGGACTGATCGCGCATGATGAGCATTTCGGTAATGAGTCCATCTTCTACCTTGAGCGGCATCATGAAGCCCTTGAGGGCAACGCGCTTCTTGTTGAAGGCCTTGACGTCGGTGGGAATCTGGTCGGGTTGATCCTTCGGATCAGGTTTCTTGTCCGGGTCGTATTCTTCTTCCGGAACCTCGTATTCGAAACCGGCGAGTTGATCGAAGCCCACCTCGAGGAACTCACCGTTCATTTTTGCGACGGCGGGTTTCTGAGGAGCGGGATTCTTGTCCGTCTTCTCTGCCACAACCGGCGCAGGATTGTCATCGTTGACCAATTGAACCTCAATGGGTGTCTTGTAAGTGGCTTGGTCGGTCTCGTCCAAGGTTTCCGCATTGGTCGGCTGGGCCGCGGCGAGCACCACCGTCGACGAGGTCTCCAAGGCGGCTTGGCGGGCGATTTCTGCGATATCCGTCTCTGCCTCAACAGCCGTGTCGCTCACCGGCTTCGGGGCGGGATCGGTTGGCGCGAGAGGGTTCGGGACCGGCGCCGGCGTGATGGGCGCAGGAGTCGGTTCCTGCAACTTGGCGATGGCCACGCCCCGCACTTCGCCGTCCCCAGCGGCATTGCTCTGCTGTTGCGGTGTGGAATCCTTGCAGCCAACGGCAAGCAAACCGCCCGCAACAATCGAAAGTATCGTTTGAATCTTCATGACGAGATGAACTGAAACCTTATAACGCTGATTATCTGACGTTTCAACCGGAGAAGAATTTCATCCAGTTCACGAAACAGGCGTCAGATTATCCGCGACATTGGTGCGATAGGCCTTGATTGCGGGCACGACGCCGGCCAATGCGCTGGCCCCGATCAAGGCCCCGGGCACCCAGACCATCACCGTGTCGAACTCGGCGGGATTCAGCACCACCCCGGTTTGCGCGCGAATGATCGAGGCGGCTCCGCTCATGATCACGGCGTAAACCGCAAAGGAACCAATGGCCCCGAGTGCAGCGATCGCGGCGGATTCGAGCACGATTGTGGAGAAGATCGTGCTCCCCCGCGCGCCAAGGGCCCGCATGATCGCGATGTCACGCCGACGTTCGTTCATGGAGTTGTAAATGCTGGCCAAAACGGAAGCCGTGGCCACCAGGGCAACCAGCCAGGCGACGAGTGCCAGCACCTTGTCGAACCAGGCGATCTTCCCGAAGAGCTCCGCCACGTACTGGGCGATCGGCCAGGCAAAGGTGAGGCGGTCACCCTGCTTGTTGTACATCACATCGAGCATCTTGCCGGTGATGGGTGAGTGAAGTTGGACCAAGACGGCACTGACATCGGATGCCGATTTCGGATCGTGGCCCTTCATGTTTTGGACCCCTTCGATCGGAATCCAGATCACACGATCGCTGGGTGTATTCGATGGTTTCAGGACGCCGGTGACCACGTAGGTTTCCCCGTGCTGATCCTTCTCATTGAAGATGAGTCCGTGATACGGATGAAACTCGTCGCCTACGTTCAGGTTATGTTGTTGGGCGACAAAACTGCCGACGACCGCTTCGGCATAGCCATGATCAAAGGATCGGCCCGCAGCGAATTCATATTTCTTGCCGGGTTGATATTCGATGTCCGAGAAAAGATTGGTGTGCGTGCCGACAATGCGAGAACCGTGATAATTGTCCCCAATGGCGATCGGTATCGCTGCCTTCACCGGCCCCATCTTCTTGATGTCCAGGTAGTCCTGATGTTTCAGGTTGCCCGTCGAGGATTCCATGTGAAACACGGCATTGAGCACCAATTGCAATTTCGACCCACGTGCGCCGAGCACGGCGTCGAAGCCGGCATTCTGTTGCGTGAAGGTCCGTTGAGACTGTGTCTTCACCACCCAGACCGACATCAGCAACCCGCCCGCCAACGCGATCGAAAGTGCGGTGACTACCGTGCTGAGCAGGTGTTGGCGCAGACTCTTGATGACAATGAGCGGCAAGTTCATTGGGCAGCAGCTTGGTTGAGGTCGCGCAGATCGCGTTTCTGCTCGAATTGATAGAGCACCCGTTGGTCATGGCTGACCAACAGTAGCGCAGCCTTGTTTTCCTCCGCGGTCTTGCGAATCAGGTTGAGCGCATCCTCGGCGTTCTTGGTGTCCAGGTTGCCGGTCGGCTCGTCGGCAAGGACGATCTTGGGGTGATTGGCCAGGGCACGAGCAACCGCGACGCGCTGCTGTTGGCCGGTGGAAAGTTGCCGGGGGTAATGATGCAAGCGATGACTCAGGTCCACGCGGGCGAGCATCTCCTTCGCAAATTGTTTATCCGCCCCACGTCCAAACGACATTCCAAGCAGGACGTTTTCCAGACAGGTGTAGCCCTGCAGGAGATTGAAGGTCTGAAAAATGTAACCGATGGATTCGGCTCGCAATCGATCGCGGCCGCCCTCGCTGAGTTTGGTCATCTCCCGTTTGTCTATGGTGACGGTACCGGAATCCGCCGGCACAATGCCGGCGATGAGATTAAGAAAGGTGGTCTTGCCCGTGCCGCTCTCACCGCTGAGCGCCAGTTGCTCCTCCGGGTCCAGCGTGAACGCCTCGACGTCCACGACCATCTGCGACTCACCGTCGGGTGACCGGTACGATTTCTTCAGTTGCGAGACGGAAAGGATCGGCATTTGATTTCGGAAACGCGACAAGACTTGCGGCAACGATCGAGTTGTCAACTTTGGAGTGAACCTGTTCTACCCAAAACTACGCCGCGCCCAACTGCTCGAATCACTGCGCTTCGCCGTGATTGGGAGCTTCATTGCGGCGACTTACGGAATCATTCACGACCAGGCAACGTATTCGATCTCGGACGAATACTTTACCAAATTGAAGTTCCTTCAGTTCACGTATGCCGACCTCGGATGGGGTCCGCGGTTCTTCGTCGGCACGGTGGGACTTCTCGCCACTTGGTGGGTCGGCTTCATCTCCGGTTGGTTCTTGGGTCGTCTGAGCACGAAACGCCTGGCCCAAGACGTCGGTCGCAGGGCGATCTGGCGGGGTTTCGCGCTCATCTTTGGTTGCGCCTTGCTGGGCGGAATAACCGGCTGGACCATCGGCCTCGGAATCACGGCAGAATCCGTTCCGTCAAACTGGGCGCCAACACTGCGGCATTTTGAAATCGAACAGGGGGCGGAATTTATCACCGTGGCCTACATCCACAACGGCGGGTACGCGGGCGCCTTCGTGGGGTTCGTGATCGCCGCGGTCTGGATCGGGCGGAAGAAACTCAACGTGGGCGCTGAGGAAGCGCCGGACCGATGTCCCGATGCTCAATGACAATCCGCTTGGGATTCGCCACGCCCAGCTGAAGCAGTTCAGCGTTCTCGAATAACGCGCGGGGAGTTTTGCGGACGGGAAGCTCCGCGGCCTTACGCTGCGACTCCAACTCGACCACAGACATGATATCGAGCGCGACCGGGTCTGTGGAGAATCTCAACTGATTCACGACCTTCGCGTAGTGCAGCAAATTACCCTCTTCGCCTTGATACTGGGAAATCAGGGCGTCAACGACCACCAGCGCAAGTCGATCGATCACGTATTCCTGGGCGAAGATCTCGGGAACCGCCTCTGACATGACCGCGTAGCGATTCTCAAAGCGGATCGAATTGTCCACACTGCCAACCGCGAGGCTCATCAGGTTGCCCGACACGCCACCGATATTGTGATTCAGGAGCGGGGACACAATCACATGCTTCGTGATCTCCTTCGTGACGAGATTGGAAAAATAGGATTTCCGCCCAACGTCGTCGCCCTTACGCCCGAACTCATGGTCGCCCCAGATCGGTTTGCCGATGATCGAGTTCTCGTACGACGCCGTGGAGTCCCACTTGGCGGAAACACTGCTGCGCACCCGAATACCAAATCGCTCCTCCAACTTGTGGAAACCGGCCCGACGAAGATCGTGGTAATACTTGTCCCAGATGATGATCCGTTCCTTCGGGATACCGGACTGAAGCATACTCTCCACCATCGCGGCCACCACGGCAGGCCTTGTTCCGATGATCTCCCCGGGCGCACTGAAGACCTTGATGCCGATGATATCAGTGAATTTGAATAACCTGTTCCACGCCGCCGCTTCGTTCGGTTGATTGCCGAACGACCTAATGCCTTCGGCGACCATCTGGCGAATGAATTGAGGCTGCGGAATAAAGTTCTCGGTCGCCAGTGAGTGCCCAATCGACACCACTCGCGCCTTGGCCGGCGCCGGCACGGAATAGGGTGCTTTCGCGGGAGCCTCCTCTTGCGCTGAACACGCCACAATTGACGCCAACCAGATGGCGTTTGCCCAACCCGAAAATCGTGCGATTCTTGACACTGCGGGCACCGGATGGTACCAGCATCCCGGATGTCGGCCATTAAAAAAAGGGGCGGGCTGGTGCTGCTGCTTTTTGCCACGTTGATGTGGCAGGCTTGCGACCCTCCCGGCCCCAGTGCACTGCTTCGCGGCGAGCGTTTGATTCAAGACGGCAAGTACCAGTCGGCGATCAGAGCTCTGCAGGAAGCCACCACCCTGCTCCCCAATAATCCCCAAGCGTGGAATCACCTCGGCTTGGCCTACCACTGGGAGCGTCAATACAATCAGGCCGTCCAAGCCTATCGCGAGGCGCTCAACCTGAATTACGAACTCGCACCGGCCCGTTTCAATCTTGGATCGCTTCTCTTGGAGATCAATCAGCCCAAGCTCGCCGTCAAAGAGTTTGAAGCCTACACCTTGCTGCGCAAGGACGAGCCCGAGGGTTGGTTTCGCCTCGGCATGGCCGAATGGCGTGATCGCCGATGGGACGCCGCCTACGAGAGTTTTCAGGAATCTCTTGGCCTCAATCCCGCACAGCCAATCGTCTGGAATTCCATTGGTGTCATTGAACTCTATCGCAAAAACCCCACCGGCGCGGACCGCGCGTTTCGCGAAGCCCTGAAACACCAAGCCAATTACGCTCCGGCGATCTATAACACTGCCATCGTTTCTCACTTTCACCTGCCCCGCTCACCCGGTAATCCGCGCCCTTATGCACTGGAGAAATACCGGCAGTATCTTTCCTTGCAACCGGCTCCGCTCTTCACCGATGCCATCCGCGGCTTCGCGGACCGACTGGACAAGGAATTGAACCCGCGACCGGCAGCCCCTGTGGTGACGACGATCACCAATCGCCCCCAAACGAACGTCGCGCCGATCATCCCGATCGCCCCCCCGACCAACGCGGTCGTTGCCGTGGTTTCCAACACTCCCGCACCAACCAACCGTGTCGTCGTGGTCCAGCCATCCCGGGACGATCCCAAGACCAATGTGGTCATCACTCCAACCAATACCGTGGTGGCCCGCGTCGAACCCAAGGAGCCGGTCACCAATCCGATCCTGCCCAAGCCCGCCACGAATGTTGTCGTAACTCCTGCAGGCGGACTGACCAAACCCAGCAATTCCCTTCCGGTGCATGTCGCCCGAAACACCTTGCCACCACCTCCATTGGAGAATGTCACCGTCACCCAGAACCCGCCTCCGAACGCGCCAGCCCCGCCCGCAAACATGACACCCGTCACGGCGCCGAATCCCAATCTCGCAGCCACGGCGACGGCG
>JBMYQZ010000345.1:0-6300 GCA_049601855.1 Limisphaerales bacterium
CCGGATCCTGCGCGGCCCAGGCACGCGCAATGTTGTCGTACATACTCGTCCGCTGATAACCGGAGGCGACGGACTCCACCCACTTGGCCGCGGTCTCCGGCTTCGAATAAGACAGGCGGCTCACCACACTGTACATCGCGCTGTTCTTGGACGAGGAAGCCGGGAGGGCGTCCACCCATTCCAGAGCAGCTTCGCCGTCGTTGCGAGCCCAAGACGAGGCGATGGTCGAAATCAGCGAATTGCGAACGGCTCCGTTTGGTAGTTGATCGGCATATTCAGCGGCGGCTTGCGGATTGACGGCAGCCCAGCGATTGGCAACGGCCGGCACGGCATGACGCTTGGCGGAACCTTCGGGCAGGTTCTGCATCCAGGCGATGGCGCCCTCGAGATCCTGATCGGCCCAACGATAGGCGACAGAGACGATTGCATCCCGTTGCGCATTGCCGCTCATTTCCACCGCCAACCGGGCGGCACGCTGCGGTTCTTTCTCGACCATGGCGCCGAGGACACTCGACATCACCGAGCGTTGAGCGGTGCTGGGTGGCAGGGATTTGGCGAATTGGTAGGCCGCATCAGGATCGGTGCGGGCCCAGACGCTGAGGGCGCTGCGCAACGCGGTGGCCCGCTGGTTGTCGGCCGGGAGTTTCATCGCCTCCGCGGCAGCGGTGGCGGGATCGGTACGGCTCCAAGCCGCGAAGACGGTGGCGTAATCCTGAGCGTAGCGGCTGGTGCTGATGCCTTCCGACTGGATGAACTCGATAGCTCGTTTGGGATCCATCGCGGCGATTTCACCGATGAGGGCACGGGCGATGAAGTTGCGTTCAGTACCCTTGGAAAGACCACCGAACGCAGCCAGGGCGCCTTCCAGATCGGTGCGCGCCCAGCCGCTGAACACGCTCGAGATCGCGTACTGGCGGCGGCCCGTATTCGAGATGCCCTTCGCGTAGGCCAAGGCTGCCTGCGGATCTGTTTCCGCCCAACGCGGCAACAAGAGCGAGGCCACGGTGTAGCCGTCGTTGTCGTTCACATCGTTGCGCAATTGTCGGGCGAGTTCCGGAATCTGATCGGCCGGAACGTTCGCGAGCAGCGCCGCGAGGTCGACCATGCGACGGCTCGCGCTGACGGTCTCCAAGGTGGTGCGAATCTGGTCGGCGAGCTCACTCGTGGAAATCCGATATTGGCTCGGAGCCGTCGTTTCACCGCGGGATGACGGCTTGGCAATGGCGGACGTCGGACGGGCCGACTCCGGTTTGGCGGAAGTGGGTGAGGAGGTAGCAACCGTTGGTTGGGCAGTTCCTTGCCCGAGCTTGTAACCGGTCAGCAGGCCTCCAAGCAGACAAATGGCAGCGATAATCTTGGCGTTCATGGGATAGACGGGGTTGGGGGTAAGTTAGACGGGATTCATGGGAGGACAAGCCTTGGAAATCACCTCACGAATCGATCTCGCGGCGCATTTCGAAGCCGTACAGGAAGATCATCCCCAGAAGACAGGTAGCCAGCAACCAGGCTGCTTTTCGCAGGTGGTCAGGACTTGAGTCGTTCGTGTCGATCGTGGTCATCACCTTGCCGGCGCTGTAATCCACGAGCACGGAAGCACGGATCCGTTTTTCCGGCAGCTTGATGACGAAGACCTCCGCGAACTGGCTGGTCGCCGAGGGTGCCTCTTTCAATCCCGGTGAACGAGCGACCCATGTTTTCAAGTCCGACGTGGTGCCCCGAAAGCTGATCGCGATCAAGCCGCCAGCGCCGGTCCAACGGACGTTTTCAACCTCAGCAGGAATGGGAGCCAACCCGGCGGAGAGCAAACCTCTTTCACGTTGTTCCTTCTGCATCGTGAGGAACCAACCGCCGATTACACCGATGCCGATCAGAATCGCCAATGCGGCCCAGAGATAGAAACGCTCTTTCTTCACCCGTTGAGGATGAACAGAAACGAATGATCGACGGAAGCCAAGGCGACTTTCGCACCCTCAAGGTCCGCAAGCGTGATCAGCTGAGTTTGGTCTGGCCACGCCCTTTTTTAATCTCGCCGATGATCCAGGCCGGGTGATGACGGCGGATCGACTTGAGGACTTGGTCGGCAGACTGGGGCGACACGACGGCGACCATACCGATGCTCATGTTGAAGACCTGGTACATCTCTTCCTCGTCCACTTTGCCTTCGCGTTGGAGGAGTTCGAAGATGGGTTGCATGTCCCAGGTGCCGCGTTGGATGACGGCGTTGCAGTCCTTCGGAAGAATGCGCGGGATGTTGTCGATGAAACCGCCACCGGTAATGTGCGCGAAGCCACGGATGGCCTTGGCGCCCTTGGCCGGATTGAATTTCTTCAGGATGGCCTTCATCGCCGACCAGTAGCTGCGATGAATCTTCAGCAATTCGGCGCCGGCGGTGGTGCCGAGTTCCTTGACCTTGCGCTTGGGTTTGAGGCCCAGTTGGTCGAGAACAATCTTGCGGGCGAGGGAGTAGCCGTTGGTATGCAGGCCGTTGGATTGGATGCCGATGATCTGGTCACCAGGCTTGATGGTCTTTTGACCGTCGAGCATGCGCGGTTTGTCAACGACGCCGACGATCGTGCCGCTGACGTCGTACTCACCCTTCTGATAAAAGCCAGGCATCTGCGCGGTTTCACCGCCTACAAGGGAACAGCCATTCTCGCGACAACCGATGGCGAAGCCGCGGACAATTTCCTCAAAGACGTGCGGTTTGAGAATGCCGGTGCCGAGGTAATCGAGAAAGAAGAGCGGTTCGGCGCCCAGGACGGCGATGTCATTGACGCAATGATTCACGAGATCCTGACCGATGGTCTCGTGCTGGTCGCAGGCGAAGGCGACTTTGAGTTTCGTGCCAACACCATCGACGCTAGAGACCAGCACAGGTTGCCTATGTTTCTTCAGATCGAGGGCGAAGAGGCCACCGAAGCCACCGACCTTGCCAAGCACTTCGCGGCGTTGCGTGGAGGCGAGGAGTTGCGGGAGGGATTCCTTGACCTTGTTGCCTACTTCAAGGTCGACGCCGGCGCTGGCGTAAGCGGATTTTTTCTTGGTCGCCATCAGAGCAACTTGGGTTCGTCGGCTTGCTTCAGCAAAGTTTCGCCGAGGGTCTCGGTATGTTTCTCGCGCTGCTCCATGATGTGTTTGTTGACATGGGGATCGACGGGAACGGGATAGACGCCATCCCAACAACCCGTGCAAAAAGAATCCTTTGGCAGGCCGGTGGCCTTGATCATGCCGTCCTTCGAGAGGTAGGCGAGGGAGTCAGCATCGAGGTATTGGCAGATCTCGTCGAGCGAGTGGGCGACGGCGGCGAGTTTGTTGCGATCGGGAAAGTCGATACCGTAGTAACAAGGGTGCCGATGCGGCGGACAGCTGACGCGGACGTGAACTTCCTTGGCGCCGGCTTCCTTCAACGCATTGACGCGCGTCCTGCAGGTAGTCCCGCGAACAATGGAGTCGTCGACGATGACCACACGTTTGCCGGCGACGAGTTCCTTCACCAGGTTCAGCTTCACGCGGACATTGAAGTCACGAATGAGCTGGCTGGGCTGGAGAAAACTGCGGCCGACGTAATGATTGCGGACGTACGCCATCTCGTAGGGGATGCCGGATTCGAGGGAGTAACCGAGGGCGGCGCAATTGCCGGAGTCGGGCACAGGGACGACAATGTCGGCGTCGACCGGGGTTTCCCGGGCGAGTTCGCGGCCCATCTCGACGCGCGTGCGATACACGCTGCGGTCCATGATGATGCTGTCCGGCCGCGCAAAGTAGACGTACTCGAAGATACAAAAGGCTTTCTTCTTGTGATCGGGGAAGGCCTGGATGCTGTTGATCCCGTTCTCGTTGATCACGACGATTTCGCCGGGTTCAACCTCACGGACGAATTCAGCCTGGATCAGATCGAGGGCGGTGGTCTCGCTGGACAGGACGTAGCCGTCGCCGATCTTGCCGATGCAGAGCGGTCTAAAACCATGGGGATCACGGGCGCCAATCAGTTCGCTCTCGGTCATGATGACGAGCGAGTAGGCACCCTCGATGCGATGCATGGCGTTGACGAGATTGTTGATCTCGCCGTTGTCGCTCGGTCGCGCGAGGAGATGGAGGACGATCTCGCTGTCGATCGTGGTCTGAAAAATGGAGCCCTGTGCCTCAAGTTCCTCGCGGAGTTGGCCGGCATTGGTCAGGTTGCCGTTGTGGCCGATGGCGATCTGGCCGCGGTAGCAATCCACCGTGAGCGGCTGCGCGTTGCGCATATGGCTGCTGCCAGTGGTAGAGTAACGGGTGTGACCTACGGCCATGTGGCCGACAAGATCATGGAGCACATCGCCCTTGAAAATCTGGGGAACGAGGCCCATGCCGCGGTGGGCGCGGAAGAGTTTGCCATCGCAGGTAACGATGCCGGCGCTTTCCTGACCGCGGTGCTGGAGGGCGTAGAGTCCGTAGTAGGACAGTTCCGCAGCATTGGGGTGGCCGTAAATTCCGAAAACGCCGCAATAATGTTTCGGGTAATTTTCCATCTACGATTGGGTCTCGCGCGGCAGATTCCACCCGCCGCGCTGAGCTTTCGCAAGTCTCAAAAGGAAAAGTTGTTCAGGGACGCAGGACGGCGACGACACAGCGGTCGGGATTCAGATACTTTTTGGCGACCTTATGGACGGTCTGGAGGGTGACCGCCTCGAAACGTTCGTCCTCCTGATCGTAGTTGTCGAAGCCGAGTCCGTAGAGTTCATCGAGCGCCGTGCTCATGGCGTAGCCACCGAGTTCCTGACGCGCGATCTTGCGCTGCCCAATGACCTTCGCCTTGGCTCGTTTGAGTTCCTCGGGGGTGAGACCCTGTTTTTGGAGCACCGCCGCTTCGGCGAGGAGTTCCTTTTCCACCTGGGTCACCTTTTCGGGAGAAGTGCCGCAGTAGAAGGCGAAGTAGCCGGGTTGAAGGCCGAGGAAATTCTGGGCACCTACGTAGTAGGCGAGCCCGAGCTTCTCACGGATCCGAGTGAACAGGCGGGAACCAAGATCACTGCAGGATTCCTGGATGAGCTCAAGGGCGTGTCGATCCGGGTTGTCCAGCGTGGTGCTGGGGAAACCAATGACGAGAACCGCCTGTTTTTTGTCGCGGTTCTCAATGACCCGTTTGCGATTGCCGAGCCCACCGAAGCGATCCTGGTTGTGCGAACGCGGCGGGGTATCCGGTTTCCATTTGCCAAAGGCCTTGCGGACGGCGGCTTCGGCGTCCTTCTCGTTGATGTCGCCATAGATCGCGAGCACGGCATTGCTGGGCGTGGCGAGTTGAGCATGGAGGTGGCGGAGGTCTTTGACCTCGAGCTTCTTGACGCTGTCTTCGGTCCCAAGGTTGTCGAGGCCGTAGCCTTGCGGGCCAAACAGCGCGCGGCGCATCAGCTTGAAACAATTCGGCAGCAGTTCGTCGCGCTGGGCTTTGATGGAGGCGAGCTGAATCTCGCGTTCGCGCTCCAAGGCGTCTTTCGGGAAAGCGGGGTTCTGGATCACATCCGCCACCAGCTCGAGGCCGGTGTCAAAGTCGTCAGACAACACCTCGGACGTCACGCCCAAGCTGTTGTTGCCACCGTAGGTGTCGATATGGCCACCGACAGATTCGATCTCCTCGGCGATCTGTTCGGCCTTGCGCGACTTGGTGCCCTTCAGGAGAAGCTTGGTGGTGAGCGCGGTAGCACCGTTGTTGGCGGGACTTTCGGCGAGCACACCACCTTGGAAGACCATGCGGAATTGCACGAAGGGCAACCGGTGATCTTCCTTGAGCAAAAGCTTGAGGCCATTCTCGAGCACGAGTTTCTTCACTTCGCCGCCCGTGGTCGTTTCGATGCGGGCTGCTTCCTCCGGCGCTGCGCCTTGAGGAAGCAGCGCGTAGAGCGTCATGTTTTGCTCGGTGAGATATTCCTGCGCGACGCGAAGAAGATCAGCGGGCGTAACCTGCTTGATGCTATCGAGCCAACGGTGGGCGAAATTGAGATCACCGGCGGCGAGCCAACTGGAGCCGAGATCCTGCGCCTGACCGGACATCGTCTTGCGGGACGCGAGCGTATGGGAAACAGTCTGCTTCACGGCCTTGGCCACTTCCGCTTTGGTCGGGCCTCGTTTGCGGAGCTTTTCGAGTTCCTCGAGCATCGCTACCCGGGTTTCTTCGAATTTGGCTCCGTCCATCACCGCGCTCATGCCGAACAGCCCGGGCAATCCCGGATTGTACGTCCACGCATCGGCGGAATGCGCCGCGGCCTTTTTCTCCCGCACCTCACGGAACAACCGCGAACTGCGACCACTGCCGAGCAGGGT
>JBMYQZ010000346.1:0-6251 GCA_049601855.1 Limisphaerales bacterium
CCTTCGAGCTTGGTGTCCACGCCGTTGCGCCAGCGGACTTCGATGGATTTGACCGCCTCGTGTTTGCCGAGGCCAAAGTGGGCCTCGATGGGATCGAAGGAGACGAATCCACCGCTGGTGGTGATCTCGCGAATCTGCTGACCGTTCTCGCCGTAACGAATGATCACCTCGGCGCCGACACCGTAGCTGTTACCAAGGCGATCACGGAGTTGGACGGTGATGGAATTACCCGGTGGGCCTTGGTTCTGAAAGACGCGTACGGTGGCGATCGTGACCGGCAAGCTGAGCACATCCACGTCACCGTCGCGATCCATGTCCAGGTAGTTGAAGGCGCTGGTCGCGGCGTAATCCGTCAGGCCGAATTCATCCGTCTTCAACTCAAACTTCTTGCCGCCCAGGTTGTGGAAGAAGGTGTTGTTGTCGCGATTGTGGAACTGGAAGAAACTCGTCGCGATATACACGTCCTGGAATTCGTCATGATCGAGATCCGCAAAGGTGGCGTTCCAGGTCCAACCGGCGTGATCAAGGCCGAAGGCTTCACCGTGATCCTTGAAGCGGCCGTCTTGGCCACGTTTCATCAAGAGATTCACATGGTCTCGATTCTGCGGAATCTCGCCGGGCTGATCGTCGTCGGAGATGAGCTTGTGCGTTGACTCGATGCGATTGAGGAACATGTGCACGCCTTCGCGATGTTCCGGCACCAGGACGCGATAGCTGGTGTCGAGATCTTCGGCGGAGCGCCGCACAACCTTGTAGGCGAGCCAGTCCTGACGCAGTTCCTCGGGCACGAACTTGAGGAGCAACATGTCGTTCTGGCTGTCGAAGACCTTGAGGTGTCTTTCAAATTTGCGGATGAGATCGCGTTCCTTGTCGGTGGAGGCGTATTTCTCCAGGTCCTTCAACGGGATGCGGATGTCATGCTTGCCGTTGACCTTTTCGTGTCCGCTGATCTGGGTGAGGTAGAGTTCGAAGTCCAGGTCGTTGTCCACGTCGGCGGCCCGCGCACTCATGGTTTCATAGCCGGATTCGCCGAAGTAGGGATTGTGCTCGTCGAGCCGCGCAAACGAGACATTGGTTCCGCCGACGTTGGTGCCGACGTAATACATGTCGGCCACGGACCAGTCGTTGTAACAGATGAAGTCGGGCAGCCGATCGCGGTTGAAATCCGTGACGAGGATACCAAGCGTCTCGCCCGGTGTGTCGTGCATGTCGGCCAGGTGGAACTGGCCCTGTCGCGGATCGATGTTGAAGAGAATCTGGTTGCGGCTGGACTCGTGCGAGATCGGATGGAGGCGTCCGACATGCCCGATCGTGTAATTGCCTAAGAACATGTCGAGCGCGCCGTTGCCGTCGAAATCGGCGAAGCCCATGGTCGCCGCACTGGCACCGGGTTTGTGGGAAAGGCGAACCATGCTCTCAGGTTTGAACTCACCGCCGGTGTTGATGATGACGTAGTTCCCGTCGTCCAGCGTCGTGAAGACGACATCGAGCCAGGAATCGTTGTTGAGGTCGACCAGCGCCGCGGAGAATACGCACTTGTCGCCCACGGCGCCGAGATCGAGTTCCTGACGGACGAAACGCTTGCCGCCGAGATTGGCGAAGAGGTAGAGCCCGCCAATCTCCGGGTCACCACAGACGAGCACGTCGGGGTAATTGTCGTTGTGCACATCACCAGCCGCCATGCCGCGAATGAAGACCTGCGGATAGAGCACCAGTTTGCGGATGGAGAAGTGCGTCGGGATATCGAGCCCCCAATCTTCGCCGGGCGACCGTTTGAAAAGCTTGCCAGCGGCCGGTTCACGTTTGGCGAAATCGAACCCCGTGATCTCGATTTGTCCGCTGCCGGGGTTGTGGTTGGTGAATGCGGTGAATGGCTTGAGTGAGATAACCTGTTTCTCGATCTCCTTCCGTAGTTCGGCAAAAGGCATGGCCGCCGGCAATTCCGGCAGTTCGCGTTCGACCGGTTTGGAATTCTTGAAATATCGATTGAGCAGGAACTTGTGGATCCAGACATCGGCGAGCTTGAGATAGGGCGCTGCGAATCCGCCGGCAAAGCCGATGGTGGTGACCGCCAACAATATGCTGAGTGCCGCCTTGTGCGTGAAGGCCTTGGCGACGATCAGGTAGGAGTAAATGCTGAAGCTGCCCAGAGTGAGCAGAAGCACGGTGCAAAATGAGATCGGCACTCCGATACCCATCAGGATCACGACGACCACGATGTCGAAGGCCATCGGCACGGGAAGGAACACGCCGACAATCGCGAGTCCGAGCAGCACCAGCACGAACGGATACCTGACGCCGGCATCGGCGATGGACTTGGTGACTTCGAAGGGCAGGGCGGTGATGGCGAGGCTGCCGAGGAAACCTGCCAGGGCCATCAGGGGCACCGTCTGTTTGCCGACGCGCCAGAGGTTCTGCAAAAAGGTCTTCGTCGTCCACTTGACGGATTCCACCCAGGTCTTGGAATCGTCGGTCGCCACGGGCAATTCGCAGACCGCGTTGATGTCGCAGCTTTCAGTTTCGACCTGCTTTTGCGTGATCCATGCCTTGGGCGCGAAGCGCACGAAGAGCGGCACGAACAGGAAGATCAATGCCAGCGAAGAAACCAGTTTCAGGGCGGCGATGTGCCAGGGCAGGAGCGAGAACATCATTCCGATCACCACCACGTTCATACTCGGTGAACTCAACATCGCGCCCAGGGCCGTCTCCGGTTTCGAACCTCCTTGCCGTAGTCCAAAGGCCACCGGCGCCGCACAGTTCACGCATAAGCCCAAGGGGGCCCCGATGAGGAAGCCCTTGAAGGTGTTCGCCATCAACCCGTCGAAACTGCCGCGTTCAAGGAAGCCCAGCACGGTGAGCAGGCAGGAGGCGAAGACGAGTCCAAAGGCCATTCCCTTCTTGTTGGTCTCCGCCCAGTTGACAGAAGTGAAGACGACCCGTTTCCAAAACGGCTGCTCGGGCTTCACCTCAAAGACGACATCAAACGCGATGCCCTGCAGATCGCGCTCCGCGCCGATGGCGGATTTTTCGCGCAGATCAGGGTACCGCGACCCGAGCCAGAAGCTCAGGGCGACGCCGATGGTCAGCAATGCGCCGATGATGAGTCGTTTGTCCAGTTTCATCCCGGAGGGTTGGGCTCCACGAATTTATTGGGAATTCGCGGGCAAATACCTGCCTGTTGGGCGGTTTAATGTCAATGATTGGGGCTGCATCAATCCGTTTGATGGCAACAATTCCCGCGGATTACGTAGAGCATGGACAGAAGCCAGCAGGATCCGTTCGAGATTGAGGACTTTAACGCCCGACGCCGTCGGAGATCCTTTCTTCCGGCATCATTGCAGGGCGCGGAGGCATGGCTTGTGTTAGGGGGGATCAATTCCTGCGAGTGAAGTTCACAGGTGTTCTCTCCGTGCGGTGCGATCCTCGCGTTGGAACTCCCGGCAAGGATGCCGGAAGGACGGGGCTCCGGTGCGATCCACGCTCTTCAGAACCTTCAATTTGGAACGCACCCTTGATCAGTAGCCCCCAGTGGGTTCGTATGCTGATCGCCATGTCCGAAGACGATCCCTTTGATGAGCCAATCCAGATCCCGATCGATGGGGTTCTGGATTTGCACGCCTTTCGGCCGCTGGACGTGAAGGAGTTGTTGTTGGCGTATCTCGATGAATGTCGCGCGGTCGGCATTCTCGAAGTGCGCGTGATTCACGGCAAAGGTGTCGGGGAGATTCGACGATCCGTTCACAACATTCTGGCGAAGACCGATGGCATCGAGCGGATCGCTGACGCAGCTCCTTCGCACGGTGGCTGGGGAGCAACGATGGTGTATTTGCGCGACGAGTCGTGCTAGGCAAAGGCGTGCGCAACGATCGGCCGATCTCTGTCATTATTCCGGTCCTCAATGAAGAGGTGGAACTGCCGGAGACTTTGCGCCGCGTGGCCCAAGTTCCGGAGGTGGGTGAGGCGATCGTCGTGGACGGAGGCAGTCGTGATCGCACGAGGGAGGTGGCCAGGGAAAACGGCGCGATTGTGATTCGATCCGAACCGGGTCGCGGTGTGCAGTTGAGAACGGGAACCGAGGCGGCTTCGGGAGAGGTGATCCTGTTGCTTCATGCCGATACCTGGCTGCCGTCCGATGCGGGGCGTGCTGCATTGGATTTGTTGGAACGACCGGGGGTCGTTGCGGGCGGCTATTGGAAGAGATTTCGCGATGACGTTCCGTGGACGATGCGGGGCGCCAGATTGCGGTGTCGGCTGTTGCTGGAGATGTTTGGATATATCTTCGGCGACCAGGGATTCTTTCTCAAACGCTCGACACTCAACGCGATCGGTGGCGTGCCTCCGGTTCCGTTGATGGAGGAGTTGGAAATGTGCCAAAGGCTGCGGGATTTGGGACGGCTGGAACTGGCCAAAGCTACGGTGACCACCGCATGGCGGAAGTTTGAGAAGCACGGTATTGTCCGAACATACCTCCTGATGGCCAAGGTGCTGCGCGCGTACCACAAAGGCGTCCCGCTGGAGGAGTTGCGCCGCATCTATCAGGGGTGAAAACCGTTCTTTCGTAGGTCAGGTGAAAACCCGATGGGCCTTTAGAAAAATTCCACTTGCGCAGTTGGATTACAAATGTAAGCTGACAAAGGATTACAACCGTAAGCAATGTCAGACGAAACGAATCATCCAAGAATCTCCGAGACCGAGTGGGAACTCATGCGCGTGCTTTGGAACACGGCACCAATGAGTTCCAGCGAAGTGGTCACCGCGCTGCAGGCCGAGGATCCATCCTGGCATCCCAAGACCGTCAAGACCCTGCTTGGCCGGCTCGTGAAGAAGGGCGCGGTGGACTACGACCAAGACGGGCGCGCCTATCTCTATCGCCCGCTCGTGTCTGAGGAACAGTGCGTCGGTAATGCGAGCGATTCCTTCCTGCGCCGCGTGTTCGACAATTCGATCGGCGAAATGATGGTGCACTTCGCCCGCAACCGGAGGCTTTCAAAGAACGACATCGAGGAACTCAAGGAAATCTTGAAACAGTCGGAGAAGAAAAAATGAACGCATTCGGTTGGCTTTGGGAGACGACGTGGCAGGCGAGTTTGCTGGTTCTGCTTGTGCTGGCGGTGCAACGAACGTTTCGCCGCTGGCTGACTGCGGAATGGCGGGATGCAATCTGGTTGTTGGTCGTGATTCGCCTTTGTGTCCCCGTGCTGCCCGAAAGTTCCTTCAGTGTCTTCAACGCCGTAGCCGATCACGGCGCCGTCCCCGAGCAACTGGCAATGAGCGCGTCTGCAACCAAACTCGATGGAGCAGTGGGCGTGAGCGAGCAAACCGTCTCGTTCGAAGACAACCCAATCGTGACGACATCTTCCTCGCCCGTCGAGAGTTTCAACTGGGCAAGCCTGATCAAAGTTGTCTGGAGCCTCGGCGCAGTGCCGACACTGGGCTGGGCATTGGCGGCCTATTTTTTTGTGCGCCGTCGCATCGCGGGATTGCCGGAAGTATCCAGCGGTCGCCTGGTGATGATCCTTGACTCGGCGAGAAGGGCGATGGGCGTACGTCGTGCCGTGAGATTGCACGAGTCCAGTGACGGCTTTGGCCCGGCGGTGGTTGGGTTGTGGCGTCCTCGCTTGGTGATTCCGATCGGACTGGCGGACGAACTCAGCGACGAGGAATTGCGCTATGTCTTCCTGCACGAATGCGGTCACCTCCGTCGCCTCGACCTGGGACTCAATTGGCTGATCTCGTTGTTGCAGGCCGCGCATTGGTTCAACCCCGTATTGCTCTGGGCCTTCCGGCGGATGAAAGCGGATCGGGAATTGGCCTGCGACGAAATGACCATGCGGGTTTCGAACGATTCGAAAGCCTATGGCGAGACCATCGTCCGCCTGCTTGAACGCGCAATGTTTGGCGGAAAGCCTGGCTTGATTGGGATTGTCGACAAGCAGGCGGACATTCGTGAACGCATTCAGATGATTGCTGCGTTTCACCGTTCGTCTCGTTGGTCTGTTATCGCGGTGACGCTGATGTTTGCGCTTGGCTTGACGATGTTGACTGACGCGAAACAGGCTTCGTCCGCGCCGAAAATCGTGCGCAGTCCCGTTATCGTATCGGAGACCGGCACGGGTATTCAGCAGGCCGACCTGCTGGAGCGGGTGGAGAATCTCGTCTGGCATTCCCGCGAACGCGAACATTGGGCGCGCTCGAACGAGAATGGCTCAGAGGATTTCGAAAAGCAGTCCAGCTTGTGGCAACAGGCATTG
>JBMYQZ010000347.1:0-6179 GCA_049601855.1 Limisphaerales bacterium
GCCTTGGTCATTTCATCGAGAGCCGCGTCGCCGCCCGGGCCGAAGGCTCGTTGAACGCCCTGCTCAATCTCGCTCCAGAAAAAGCCCTTCGCCGCACCATCGATGGCAGCAAAAAGGAGGTGCTCGTCTCCGAACTCAACGCCACCCACGAAGTCATCCTAAAGCCCGGCGACAAGATCCCCGTCGATGGGAAGGTCGTTGAAGGGATGGGGGCCGTGGACGAATCCATGCTCACCGGCGAGTCTCTGCCACGGAACAAACGAGAGCAGGACGATGTTTACGCCGGCACCATCAACATGGACGGCCAACTCGTGATTCAAGTCACCGCCACCGGCCATTCCACCGCGCTTGCCCGTATCATCGAAATCGTCCAACGCGCCCAGTCCAGCCGCGCGAACATCCAACGCATCGGTGACCGGGTCAGCAGCGTATTCGTGCCCATCGTCATCGCCTTGGCGATTCTCACCGCACTGTGGTGGGGACTGGCCTACGACTCCGCGTTGAAAACCGCGACGACCATCCTGCCCTTCCTGCAACCCGAACATTTTCCCGAATCACCCTTGGAAGCCGCGTTCGTACACCTGGCCGGCGTGCTCATCATCGCCTGCCCCTGTGCCATGGGATTGGCCACCCCGGCGGCAATCATGGCCGGCGTCAATGCCGCCGCCCGGCGTGGGATCCTGATTCGCGACGGCGAAGCCCTGGAAAAAACCGGCACGCTTACGACCATCGTTTTCGACAAGACCGGCACTCTGACCTCCGGTCGCCTCGACGTGGACGCCGATACCTCGCTTCCCCGCGAGAATAAGATCGCCACCATCCGACTTACCGAACGCAGCCGTCACCCGATCAGCCGGGCGCTCTACAATCATTTGTCATCCGGCACCCAGATTCCCGGAGCCCGCCGGCAAAGCCCCGATGAAACCACCCGACCCACGGACCTGCAAAACTGGATTGAACTGCGCGGCCGCGGTATCGAGGCGGACATCGGATATTGCCGCTACCGGCTCGGGGCCATTCCCTGGCTGGAAGAATGCGGCGTCAAGATCGACTCCACCGAGGAGATCAAACGTCTGCAAGCCTCCGGTCGCACCGTCGTCGGACTCGCCAACGAGGACGAACTGCTCCAGCTCTACGCTTTGCGCGACAAACTCCGGCGCGCCGTGCCGTCGATCGTTCGCACTCTGCGCGCCCAAGACCTTCAACCCGCGATGATCACCGGCGACAATCGAGTCACGGCCGACGCCATCGCCCATGAAGCCGGCATCGAAACCGCTCACGTCCATGCCGGCGTGCGTCCGGAAGGCAAGGCCAAGCTCATCGCCGAACTTCAGGCAGCCGGCCAACGCCTCGCCTTCGTCGGCGACGGCATCAACGACGCCCCGGCCTTGGAACAGGCCGATCTCGGCATCGCGGTCGCCTCCGCCAGCGACGTCGCCCGCGAAAGCGCCGACATCATCCTGCTCAAGACCGACATCCAGACCATTCCCCAAGCCATCGACCTCTCGCAGGCCACTCTCCGCACCATCAAGCAAAACCTCTTCTGGGCTTTCTTCTACAACGCCGCTGCCATCCCCATCGCCATGCTCGGCTTCGTCAGCCCCATCATCTGCGCCGCCGCCATGGGTTTCTCTGACCTCATCGTCATCGGCAACTCCCTACGCCTCCTCCGCCGCTGAACCGGCGTGGTTGGCAGATGACAATTCTCGGAGTCCAAGCTAGATTTCGGTTCATGTCCGAAGAACATGCGAACGGACAACCTGAAGAACTCCCCGTGGCGGAACCTCTCGTGGAGGTCCCGGCAGCCGAACCTCAAGGCGCTGAACAGTCTCAGCCCCCCGAGAATCGCGATCCTTACGAATTCACCAACAAGAAGGGCAAGGACCCATGGAAACCCAGCCTTTTGAAGGAGATCTGCTCGTGGTGTTTCTGGCTCTTCATGCTCTACCTCTGCACCGCCGGATTCATCTACGGCTACCTGACCCAGGGCGAAGACGGAGAAGAAGTGGTCGAATCCGATCTGGCCGACACGATCTTCATACCCGCCGAAATGGTCCGGAACTACTCGTACACCTACCAGCGCATGAGCGATTGGCAGATCAGTTGCTTCCGCCCGAAAGAAGACGACGAGAACGGAATGCCTCCGGGCACTCTGTGATTCCGTGATCAATCAGAGACCGACCGCATTTCCAACAGGCTTCGTCCCAGTTCCCGCGCCAAATCAGCGTCCTGCAGAAGCTCCAGATGCAAGGCGTCATGCCGGTTCTCACTAACACCTCCGCCGGCGAGATAGCGCCAAGTGGCTCGAACCAGTTCCGGATATTGACCCGTGATGAGGACGCTGACCGCAATCTCAGCCGGCTGCGGGAAATAACGGAAGCCCACGCGTTGGTAGGGGTCCACCGGCGCGGGTTGGTTCGGATTCTGGGCCGTCGGGGCAGCCGGGGTTCGTCGGAGACGATTCAACATCGCTCTGCATCTTCCACGGAGGAACGAGAATATTCCCTCCGGCGCCGAAATCATGCAGCGCGCGTGATGAAAGGCCCGGCGGATCAGGTAGGCGGACAGACCCCGGTAATACACGAATCGCGGCAGGTTTCTGGTTGCGGTATCAAGCACGACCACGCCACCGATTTTACGGCCGAGCGACAACAATTGACGCGCTGTTTCGAACGCGATCAATCCGCCCAGTGAGTAGCCGCAGAGATAGATCGGACCGTCCGGTTGATGTTCGCAAATGTCCCTGGCATAGCGTGCCCCCATGCTCTCGAACGACTCTTGTCGGGGTTCCCCGACATGTTCGACGGCTTGGACACCGACCACCTGGAGTCCCTCAGGAAAGTGCTTCACGAAATCGATGTGCCCCAGCACGTGACCGGTGAATCCGTGAACGAAGTAGACCGGTGGACCGGCCCCGTTTCGCAGGGGAACGAGGGTGGAGTTGACGGTCGCGACCGATTCGATCGCTGCCCCCAGCTTTCGAATGGTGGCGTGGCGGAAGAGAAGATTCAGTGAGATCGGGCGTCGCAGTTCTGTTTCCATCCGGCTCACCAAGCGCACTGCCAACAATGAGTGACCGCCCAGTTCAAAGAAGTTGTCGTCCAATCCGATGGAATTCACGCCAAGCAGTTCGGCCCAGATGCGTTCGATGGATTTCTCCAAGTCAGTCGTCGGGCGGGCCGATTCGTTTTCGGTCGCATCCTTGGGAGATGGCAGTCTGCTGGTGTCAATCTTACGGTTGGGTGTCAGCGGAAAGTCATCCAGGAAAAACCAAGCCGATGGCAACATGTAGCTTGGCAGACTGGCAGCAAGGGAGTCGGCCAGTTCTCGTTGCCGTTGTTTCAGTAGCCTTGGTGCCACGTAGGCAACCAGACGTGGATCGCCGGCTGTCGAGGGGCGGACTTCGACGATGACACGCTGCACGCCGGAAAGACGTCGCAGGCATTGTTCGATTTCCCCCAACTCGATTCGATGCCCCCTGATCTTGATCTGTCGATCCTGTCGTCCCAGAAACTCCACCTCCCCGTTGGAAAGAACGCGGGCGCGGTCGCCGGTTCGGTAAACCCTTCTCGCCGGCAACCCTTCAAGTTCCAACCGGATAAAGCGATCGGCGGTGAGTTCGTCTCGCTTCCAATAGCCGCGCGCCACGCCTTGGCCTCCCACCAGCAGTTCGCCAGCAACTCCCGTGGGAGCCAACATCCCGGCGGCATCCACCACGTAGGCCTCCATATTCGCCAACGGCCGTCCGATCAGAATGCGTTCAGCCGGCAGGATCCGCTTGCCCAGCGCATAGACCGTGGCTTCCGTTGGGCCATAGATATTCCAAAGTGATGCGCCATTCGCCAACAACTGGTCCGCCAGTCTCGGCGACAACGCTTCCCCGCCGCAGTAAAGCTTCAATTCAGGACCGGGCTTCCAACCCGAGTGGCACAGCATTTCATAGGTGGCTGGTGTCGCCTGAAAAATCGAGACTGCTTCCGACATCATCGTCCGCGCCAATTCCGGGGGATCCAAACGCAACTGCTCACGACCGACGATGACGACCCCTCCTTTGACCAACGGCAGAAACAACTCCACGACCGAGATGTCGAAACAAATCGTGGTCAGCGCCAGCAAGCGATCGCCAGGTTTGAATCCCGGCGCTTCGGCCATGGCTTCGAGCAGATTGAGGACGTTGCCATGTTCAACCGCGACACCCTTTGGACGGCCGGTGGAGCCGGAGGTGTACAGGATATACGCGAGATCATTTTTGCCGATGGAGACGGCTTGGAACCGGTCCTTCGATTCTATCGATTCGAGGCAGAGCACGGGGCATTCGCATTGTGGCAGCTGGTCTCGCAGTTGATTCTCGCTGAGCAAGACCGCGACGTCTGCATCGGCCAGGATGAAGCGGTTTCGCTCCACGGGAGACTCCGGATCCAGGGGGACGTAAGCCGCACCGTTGGCGAGGATGCCCAGCAGTGCGGGAACCAGATCGAGGGAACGATTCAGGTAGATACCGACGCGATCGCCAATCCGCACTCCGTGTTGCTGCAATCCCGCCGCAATTGCTTCGGCTCTTCGCACCAGTTCGGGACCATCGGAATGTGTGCCATCGAATCGGACGACGGATTCTCCCGACCGTTTCAGGAGCGCCGATCGGGTCCGCAGCCACAGATTGGGTTCCGTGTCGTGAAGGCGCGCTGTTTGATTGAACTCAAACAGCAGGCGACGACGTTCCTCGGAACTGACAAGTTCGTATTGGCGGATCTCCTGATCAGGGTTGGTGGCGATGGAACGGAGCAGGCAGCAGAAATGCTCCAACATGCGACCGGCCGTTCCGGGTGAGAAACACGCAGTGTTCACCATGATCGCGACCTGGGCTGGCCCCGACGAAGGAGGCACGATTTCCATGGTCAGGGGCAGGTCCGTGATGCTCTCGGACAGCGGGATCATCTCGGCTCCTTCGTCTTCCAATCCCGCCAGCTCGCGGCGGAAATAGCGGTACTGAAACAGGGTTTGGAACAACCGACGGTCTTCTCCGGAATGACGACACAGTTCTCCGGTCAACCGCGCAATCGGATACTCGGCGTGCGGCAATGCCGCAGCCATCAGCTTCTGTATGGCGCCAACGAGTTCCGAAAACCTCGTCGTGGGTGAGACGGGCTGTGAAAGGCAGATGGTGTTGATGCAACATCCGATCACGTCTTTGTCCGCAGTATCGGGTCGAATCGACACGGGTAAACCGACAACCGCCGACTCGTGGTTCGTGTAGCGCGCGAGCCAGGCGAAATAGGCGGCCAGGTACAACGAGTTTTCCGAGCACGCGTTTGATCGCGCCACACGGGACAGACCTTCCGACACCTCGGCGGGGATAGTTTGCAGTTGTTGATAGGCCTCGCAGGAATCGGTACCAAGCCCATCGAATGGCAGATCAAGGGCCGCAGAATTTCCCTGCAGATGCTCATGCCAGAAGAGCCGCATAGCCGCCAGGCGATCGGGCTGAAGTCGGGTTTCCTGGCGCTGCGCGTAAGCTCGATATGAGCCTGCTGGATCGTCGTCGAAATCGGGATCACGATAAGCTTGGGCCAGCGATTCCCACAAAAGCGGGAACGACAACCCGTCCATGGCGATATGTTGAAACACAAAGCCGATGACCGAACGGCCATCATCACCGGAATAAAAGAATACTCTCAGCGGTACATCGGTCGCCAGATTGAATTTGCACCGGGCAGCCTGTTGCAGGTGCTCCGCCGCCCACTCGTCCAACTCGACCCCATGCGGGGAAGCCAGATGAGAAACCGGTGCTTCAACGTTCGCCTGCACCATCGGTTTCAAGCGGTCTGCTGATTCCCGGTAAACCGTTCGGAAGATCTCGTACTTTCGTACCACCGCGCCAACGGCCTCTCGGAGTCGCTCTACGGACACACCGCCGGAGCAACGAATGGCCGCCAGGGGCTGGTAGGTGCCCAGTTCACCTGACATGCGATTCAACAGCCAGAATTGTTCCTCCTGCTTAGATACCGTCAAACCCGACGATTGCTGAACCTGGTCGAATTCGGTCCGTCCAACCTTCTGCTTACCCTGCATCAATTCTCCACTCAGCGATGCAACCGTCGGAAACATGAACAACAATCCAGGGGCAAGTTCCAGCACGAGGCGTTCGGCGATGCGAGCCATGGCAGCTTGTCCGCGCAGCG
>JBMYQZ010000348.1:0-5932 GCA_049601855.1 Limisphaerales bacterium
CTGCATCTGGTTCTGGAAGCATTCAGCGGACGGTAAGGAAATGGCGCCCCAAAATCGAGAGTGGTGGAATGACACCAGGAGAGTTGCTCCTATCCTCGACCACGTTCCCGAACATGTTTGCGAGCATCTACAAATCCGGCGAAGTCAGCGGACAGATTGACGACGCTCTTCGTCGATTGCGCGTATACTACGCTGAGGAAAGCACCCGTAAACTGGATGTCTTCACCAAGGTCTTGGTGACGATCGTGGTGCTTGGCGTCATGATCACGGTGGCCTACTTCATCATCAGCTTCTACGCCGAATACTTCAAAGGGACCAGCGACATTCTTGAGGAATTGGGCGAAATTTGATTCGAGCAGAATCAGTCGGTGTCCCCTGCGCTTGATATGAACCTTTGGAACAGGGATTTGTAGCCCGGATTCTGTTCCTGGAAACGCTCTGGATGAAACTGCACGGACACGCAGAAAGGAAGCCGTTCAGGGTCATCCAGCTCCATTATTTCCACGACGCCATCCTTTGTCTTGGCGGTGGACCGAAGTCCATCGGCCGATTCTGCCACTGCTTGGTGATGTGAGCTGTTTACAATCACATCGTGACGCCCCAGCAATTCCGCTGCGAGACTGTCCGATTCGACGACGATCGGATGGGTATGACGACATCCTTGTGCACGATCCCGATGTGAGATTGTCTCCGGCCGTTCCAATGCGAGATCGGCAATCAAAGTGCCGCCCATCGCGATATTCAGCAACTGGTGTCCACGACAGATCGCGAACAGCGCCTTGCGTTGAGCGAATGTCTCATGGATCAACGCGATCTCCAATTCATCGCGCCTCCTGCTTCCTGGGCGAATTGTCTCAGCCACTTCCAAAGGCAGGCTCTCGGTGTAGTTGTCGGGATAAATATCCTCACCGCCGGTGATCAGCAATCCGTCCACCAAGCCAACATATTCAGAGACATCCTTTCGGCGTGCAGACACCGGAAAAATCAACGGCAATCCGCCGGCGGCAATCACGGCTTCACCATAGCAATTGGAAAGCGAGATCGAGGCATCACCAAACTCCGAACCTCGCGAATCATAGCAGCCAGTAACCAGGATCCGCGCTCGGCTCACACCTCAGCCTCTGGAAAGTGTTTCTTGATCAATTGGATGAGCTTCACATCTTCACCTTCCGTTATCTTCTTGCGCGAGATTCGCCGTCGAACGGCATCGAGAAGTTCAATCCAATCCTCCAAGGGCGGATGCTCTACCGGTTCCCATTTCTCGAAGCGCTTGTATTGCTGATAAAAACGCCATCGATCCCCGGCAGGCTCGGCGCAAATCTTTACCTTCTGCCCCTCTTCGTCCCTTCGTTTCCAGCCGATTTCGCCTTTGGCGGACATTACTCGGGAAGATCAACCGAGGCGACAGCCATGGCGGGGATGCCTTCTTCGCGGCCAACAAAGCCCATGGTTTCGTTCGTCGTGGCCTTGATGCCAACCTTTTCGGGTTTTAGACCCAATGCGCTGGCGATGTTATCCTTCATCGCTTTCACGTGCGGCATCATCTTGGGGCGTTCGGCAACCAGAGTGGCGTCGACATTCACGATCCGACCTTTGCGGGAAGCCACCTGACGGGCGGCTTCTTCGAGAAAGATCCGACTGGGCGCATCTTTCCAACGCGGATCGGTGTTCGGAAAGAATTGACCGATGTCTCCTTCTCCAATCGCGCCCAGAACCGCATCGCAAACTGCGTGCATCAGGGCATCCGCATCGGAATGCCCATCCAGACCCTTATCATGAGGTATTTCGACACCTCCGAGTATGAGTTTACGTCCTGTCACCAACTGGTGAACGTCGTATCCGATGCCAACGTGAATCATATCGAGAGTGACAGAATTACTTCTGTTTGAGCCCCTTTACCCGGTAACAATGAAATTCGCCAAAATCCTTATGGCTCACCGTCGAGCGATCCGCCTCCACGATCTTGAACACCTTTTGGTAGAGTTCCGGGCCAATCAGCACTTCGCCGTTTTCCGCCCCGCGGCAGAATCCCTTGGCCCGAGTCATGCCGGGGCCGACTACGCTGAAGTTCATGCGCTCGTCAGTTCCGACGAAGCCGTGGAACACAGTTCCCAGATTCACCCCCACTCGCAAGTGCCAGATGTTTCCGCCGTTCTGGACGCGCTTGAGGTTTAAGTCGCGAACTGCGTCGCGCATCGAGATGGCGGCAACCACAGCTTTCTCATTGGCCTTTTCATCGGCCAAAGGAGCACCAAACAAGGCCACCATTCCGGCACCGCTGAATCGTTCGAGTGAACCGTCATACTTGAACAACGCGTTCTGCAACACGCCGTAGTATTCGCTCATCATCTCCGTGGCAGCTTCGGCCGGTAGTTCGGTGCCGGCCGCTTCAAATCCCTGCAACTCGGCGAACAACACCGGCAGGTCATCTTTTCGGCCAGCCGGCCTTAGCTTGTTGTCCTGAAGTTCATTAAGGAGCGCATCCTGAATCTTGGCCGGGAATTTCGGCACCACACGATCGAGCATGGTCGAATTGTGCACCAACCCGGACTGCAGTTCGTGATTGCGGACGATGGTCGCCACGTAGTGCGAGACAGCCAGCAGGAACTGCATATCCTCTTCCCCATAAGGATTACTGCGTTCCGGGTCATCCACGAAAATCGCGCCCAAAGGTTTTTCTTTCGAGAGTAACGGCGCATACATTCCGGTCTCCACCTTCACCAATTTAGGATTCAGACTACTGCCGCCCTCGAGGTTGCGTTCCAAGATGAATCCGTGCCCCTCTTCCATCACCCGGCGAGCCAGAGTATCACTGACCACTACCTTTCCTTCGGGTTTGCTCGCCTTGACGACGAGTTTCTTATCGGCGGCGTCGTTGATCAGGATAGCACCGTGTTCCGCGCCCGGAATCAACTTGAGCACTCGTTCCAACACAAGGGAGAGCATCTGCTCCAGTTTCAATTCTGGGGTAAAGCTCAGTGGTACTTCAAACAGCTCCGCCAAGGAATGACGGAATTTCGAGTCCGCCTTCGGATCGGCCGTCGTCGCTGGGGTCGGTTGCGGTGTCTCCTTCTTCGACGGTGCAGGCTGTTTGGCAGATGCAGATTTCGCTTTCGGCTTGCTCGGCGTACCCGGTTTCTCCGGAGGTTTTGACGGAACCGATGCCTTCAACTCTGCGCCCTCGTTGGCTATCGCAGCGGGAGCCTTCGGTTTTGAAGGGGGTGTTGGTTTGGCCCCTTCGTTGGCAGGTTTGGCTGCCTTCGCCTTACTGGGGGGCGACACCGGTTGTGGAGCCTCTTTCTTAACCTCCGGCTTGGGAACGGGCTTCTGGGCTGGAGCAGGTGTTGGAGCCGGGGATGCCGCTTTCGGTTTACTACCCGGTCCTCCGCTCGGAAGAATGCCCGCAGCACCTTCTGGCTTGGCGGCTTCGGGAGCCGGTTTAGCGCCGGGCTTTTGACCTTTCGGCGGCAAAATATCGGATGGCTTTGGTGACGCCGGGGGGTTCATCGGATCCGCCTTGGCCACTTGGGGCTTGGCGACCGGAGATTGCGGGGCTGCCGCTGCTTGCTGGCCCGCCGGTGTGGCGCTCGGAACTGGCTGCAAGGTCGGCTCGCCTTGCGGCTGCAGTTCGATCTTGATATCCGTTTCGCCAAGGCGAATGGGAGAACTGTCGTCAACGCTCGCGGTATCGACAAAATCGTTGTTTACCACGGTTCCGTTGGTGCTCCGCAAATCCTCGATGACGCAACCGCTCGTGGTCATCTTGATGCGACAGTGTTTACGGGAAACCGTGGGATCATCCCCGAGATCTATATCAGGTGCGCTCAGCGGGCTGAGCCGTCCGATCAAAATCTCTTTGCGGTCGACATCGCGAACCTGTTGTTGGCCGTGGTAGGTGTAGTAGATGCGCATCTCTTCAAGCCTGTTCCCTCTCGGCGATCAGGCGTCGAAATTCGCTCTGAGGGTCCAAATCCGCCTAAATTTTAGAGCTTTCCGCCCTCAGGGCAAGCAAATGCTAGACAACGGAGGCATCAGGTAAACCCCGCAAGCAAAACGCCTTGCCGCCGTTCTTACCTCCTCCGATTCTTTGGTCATGCGTTTGCTGGCCCAACCGGATATCCTACGCAGTGCGGGTTTGGCTTCCGTAGTCAGTGGACTCCTCTGTTTCCCCCGACTGCAGGCGGCGCAGCGCTACGAAGAGATGTTGATCTTCGCTGTGCTGATGTTGTTCTGGTGCCAGTTCGTTCTCTGGGCCTTCGTGTTTGCATGGGAACCGGCCTATGGAAAGGCCGAACCATTGACAATCCAGCGCAACCCCAAGCATTGGGCCTTGCTTATGGCTGGCGGGGTAATGGTTGCTGGCTACCAGTATTTCCTCGTCGACCCCGGGTATCGAGCTGTGGCACCCAACGAATACCCCTACACTTTCAACGCATGGTGGCGTCAAGTGCTGTTCACCATGGCTTTCTCGGAGCTATTCCTGTGTTACGCCCCCTTGGCCTTCTTCGTCCGCTTGGCACAAGACGAAGAATGGGCCATGAAACTCACGGTCGGATTCAATGTGTTCTTCGTGGCGGTGAAGCTCTTCACCATGCCGCAAGCACCCGGAGCAGCAACCATCATCGCCCTGCTGATACTCCGACTGGGCATCGCGTACGCCGCTGTCCGGTTGTATCGCTGGAGCGGAATCTTGGCAGTGTCGCTGCTCGTGCTCATAACTCAAAGTCGTCATCTACTGAGGGTTGAGTTTTGAGTGTCTTCCCGAAAATGTGGGCGAGCACGTGGTGATCATCGGGCAACTTGATCGGCATCATCATCTCCAGAAAACCTGGAGGACGGCTCTCGGAAATCAAATGGCTCTTCCTTCTCTGTCGCCATGACGAGTTGCTTCCGTTTAGATAGCAAAATCAGACGCGTTTACCCGTCAAATCGCCAGTGCTGGTCAGTCAGAATTCGCTCGCCTCACCCAGCCCTTTCGCTTTAATCAACGACCTGTTAACGAACAACGGTTCAAGTAAACACAAACTAGAATATCTATGGCCAAGAAAATTGGATTTGTCGGAGTCGGACGCATGGGTGCCAACATGGCCCGCCGACTGCAGGAATGCGGTTACAAGATTAGCGCTGTCTACGATGTGCGCAAGGTGGCTGCCAAGGAACTCGCCGAAGAACTAAAATGCGAAGCATCGGGCACTCTCGCGGGTATCACGGATGCCTCGGACATCGTCATCACCGTCGTCACCGACGACAAGGCGATGAACAAGATTTTCTCCGACAAGAAGGACAATCTCCTGAAAGGTAAAGCCAAGGGCACGGTCTTTATCAATTGCGCCACCATCTCGCCCAAAGTGCATGTCGACGTGAAGCGGAAATGCAACCGCAAGGGAGCCGATTCATTGGAGGCCTGCATGGCGTCCAGTATTCCGCAAGCCCGGGCGGGCACTCTCTACCTCATGGTTGGCGGGGACAAGAAGACCTTCAACAAATGCAAACCTCTCCTCACCAAGCTCAGCGACGAAGGCAAGATCCTTCGCTACATCGGCACGGCCGGCAAGGCGGCCCAGGTGAAGGCCTTGGTGAACATGGTGATGAACATCAACACTGCCGGCCTCGCTGAAGGTCTCGGTCTTGCCGATGCTCTCGGGCTCGACCTCGACACGGTGATGGAAGTCTTCTCTCAGACCGGCGCGAACTCTCGTGTGCTACAGACGGACGGCGAAGACATGAAGATCCGTGATCACGACTGTTACTTTTCTGCCGATCACGCCGCGAAGGATTCCGGCATCGCCTTGGCTCTCGGCAAGAGCAAAAAGCTCAAGCTCCCTCTCGCAACGGCCACACTCGGACAATTCAATCAGCTTAAGAAACTGAAGCTTGGTCACCTCGATAAATCAGGTGTCGCTGAACTGACGTTCAAGGGACGCGCCGGCAA
>JBMYQZ010000348.1:5942-6149 GCA_049601855.1 Limisphaerales bacterium
AATCTTCGACCCAGCTTTCACCCAAAGGTCGCGGAACAATCCGCGGCCTTTTTTGGTGCTGATCCAGCAAAACAACCGGCCAGCATTTGAGCCCGGATCACCCTTTCGCCAAGCCGTGAAACAGCACGAGGGAGTCGCAAAGTTCGTCGAGGTTCAGGATCGCGGAGCGAATTTTGGACTCAACGGCGATGCGTCGCTGCGGATCGA
>JBMYQZ010000349.1:0-2507 GCA_049601855.1 Limisphaerales bacterium
TCACATTCTCCCATCACGAAATCGATCGACCCGAGAATCGCCACCACGTCACTGATCAAACAGCCGGGCAACAGCTCTTCGAGGATGCTGAGGTTCACAAAGGATGGAGCGCGGATCTTCATGCGGTTGGGCGTGCCGCCGCCGAGACTGTTGATGTAGAAGCCAAGTTCGCCCTTCGGATTCTCAGCTCCAAAATAGATCTCCCCCTTCGGAGCGTTCAAGCCCTGGGTCACGAGCATGAACTGGTGGATCAGTTCCTCCATGCTGGTGAGAACCTTGTCCTTCTTCGGCAACACGATCTTGCCGTCTTCGATGTTGATCGGCTCGTTGCTATCGTTGTTCCGACCACCGGGAAGTGCGGCAATGCACTGACGAATAATCTTCACGCTCTGACGCATCTCCTCCATGCGGACGAGATAACGGTCATAACAATCTCCCACCGAACCGATCGGCACTTCAAAATCGAGTTCTTCGTAAACGAGATACGGGTGCGCCTTGCGGACATCGTAGTCTACCCCACTGCCCCGCAGATTCGGTCCGGTCAGTCCGTAATCGATTGCCATCTCCGCCGAAATCGTGCCGACATCTTTTGTGCGGTCGACCCAGATGCGGTTGCGGGTCAGCAACGTTTCAGTCTCGGCGAAGTTGATCTCAACTTCTTTGCAGAACTGTTCAACGCCATCAATCCAGCCACGCGGACAATCGCGGGCCATGCCTCCGAAGCGTGTGAAGCTGGTCGTGAAGCGAGCGCCGGTCAATTGCTCGCAAAGCGTGTAGATCTTCTCGCGCTCGGTGAAGGTGTGGAGAAAAACCGTCAGGGCACCGATGTCCATCGCGAAGGCCCCGAGTCCGAGCAGATGCGCAGATATACGGGCGAGTTCGCAGCAGATAACGCGAAGGTATTGGCAACGGGGCGGAAGCTTGTCGTCAACATCGAGCAACTTCTCGACGGCAAGCGCATAAGCCACGTTGTTCGCCAAGGGGGCCAGGTAATCCAGTCGATCCGTGTAAGGGATGAACTGGGTGTAAGTCATGTTTTCGGCGATCTTTTCGTCACCCCGATGCAGGTAACCGATATCCGGCATGGCGGTCTCGATCACCTCACCGTCGAGTTCCAACAGAACCCGTAAGACACCGTGTGTCGACGGATGAGATGGCCCCATGTTGAGGACCATCTTTTCGCCTTCCAACTCCCGCAGCCCGTGCCCTTCCGCCAACGACGCCGCGGTCGCGGCTGCTTTCGCTGCCGGATCTTGGATTTCGATGTCCTGCGTCGTTGCCATTACTTCTCGGGGTTACGCGAACGTGGCTCGCGCGCAATGCTGTCGGTGCCACCGGCGGTGGTGACGAACGGACCGCCCTCCAGCGGTGCTGTCTCGGTGAAGGCCACGTCGGCGACTTCGGTCGACTTGCCAGCCAAGGGGAAATCTTTACGGAGCGGGTAGTGCGGATAGCCATCCCACATCAGGATGCGTCGGAGATCGGGGTGCCCCTTAAACTTGATCCCCATCATGTCGAAAATCTCGCGCTCGTGCCAATTGGCGGTCTTCCAAATACTGGTGACCGTCGGCAATTCGGATTTCTCCTCACCGACATCGGTCTTGATGCGGAGGTGCATCTTGGACTCGATACTGTAGAGCTCGTAAACCACCGTCCAACGGGGATCGTCGCCGTAGTTATCGATGCTGCAGATGTCCAGCAGAAGGTTGAACCCAAGCTTCTCCTTTGCGTGTTTGGCGACCTTGTCGATCTTCTTGGAATCCGCCAATTCGACCGTCACTTCACCACGAAACTCGGCCGGTTCGGAGATGTCTCCGAATTTGGCGTTTAGTTTGTTGGCGGCTTCCAGTGCGGTCACAGTCGAATGAAGGAGCGGGCGCGGCTCAGGCAGCAGCACCCCGGCTCAAAGAAGGTTCCTGGTCCACCTTGCCCTGCAGTTTGATCAGGGCATCCAGCAAGGCCTCCGGTCGCGGAGGACAGCCCGCGACGTAGACGTCCACGGGCAAAATATTATCAACTCCCTGCAAGACCGCGTAGCTGCGATACATACCACCGGTCGAAGCGCAGGCGCCCATGGCAATCACCCACTTGGGCGATGGCATCTGGTCGTAAATCCGGCGAACCGCCATGGCCATCTTGTACGTGACCGTACCGGCGACAATCATCACATCGGCCTGACGGGGGGAAAAACGCATCACTTCGGCTCCAAAACGGGCGATATCGAACTTGGCGGCACCTGCGGCCATCAATTCAATCGCACAACAGGCCAGTCCCATGGGCATGGGCCACATCGACTGTTTTCGGCACCAATTGACCGCCGCATCAACCCGGGTAACAACGACGTTTCCCTCGATTTTTGAGTTGTAGCCAATCTCGGTGGTTTCCATATGCCGGAGCCCGTAAAACGGAGCATCGGGAAGCTAATGAGGCGGTTTTCAAATCACAAGATCGAATTTGTGATTTTTTTCACAAAGTCCGATTTGAATGTGTGGGAAGGTCAATTCGAG
>JBMYQZ010000349.1:2517-6149 GCA_049601855.1 Limisphaerales bacterium
CGCTGGCAACGGTCGTCGACAAGGCTGTCTGCTGGCCGATCTCCGCGGCAGGGATTTCGATGCAATCATTCCACCAAACGGACCCGGTAGAAGCGCGGGTTGCCAGTGGAATTCGCGTTGAAAGTCATCTCGTTGCCATTACCGGTGGCTTGGGTGGTCAGCGGAAGCCAATTCGCTGTCGAGAGCGAATCCCGGTATTCGACGACGTAGTTCTTACCTAAGATTGTGGGCCAGCGGAGGGTCACATTGCCGGCGACGGATCCGAGGCGTTCGGTGAGCATGCGCAGGGCAGAAGCCGGCTCGTTGGGATTGGTGCCGGCCTTGAATTCCTGCCAATTGAGAAAACCGTCACCGTCGGCATCGGCGTTCGGGGACGAGAGAATATTCGCGGCGATGTTGGCGGCTTGGAAATGCCGCAGGCGCCATTCATCGGGAATTCCGTCACCAGCAGTGGATTGGGTGCGGGCGAACATGGTGACAAGGCCGTTCACGATCTCGGTTTCAAAACTGTCCAAACCGGATACGGATGCCGAGGCATGCTCGACCACGATGGAATACGCCGCGTTCGGGCCGGCCCCGGCAGGGACGCGGAAGGTGACGTGACCGATTACATTGTCACCGGTGAAACCGGCGATATCAGAGCTGAGCCAGGCGGCCGAATAGTTGTTCGGGCGGAGCTGTGCGTTGAACGTCGGTGTACCCAACTGAGCCACGGGAACGAAGTTCATCTGCTCTTGCACCAGTGGCAGCAACGGATCCGATCCGGAGACGCCGATCACATTGAAGTTCAGCGCAAGCACGCGCAGCGGGTCATTGCCCAAGACCTGCGCTCTTACCGGCACGGCGACGATGGAACCGGGCGAGCCAACGACGGAATCAACCGAGAAGCGAACGCGCCGCTCGGTTGCGGCCGGCGCGGCAAGACCTGCGATCTGACGTCCGGATCCCGAGGGCGTAGTTTGCGACTTTGGAGTCAACGATGAGCCGCGGAAGAGATTTGGAGTGGTGACGGCATAGTGAACGCCGTTGGAACGGAAGCGCAGATAGTTCGTGAGCGTGGGATCGAGCGAACGCCGGAAGGCAACCCAGACGTCCGAGACGTCGATCGTGCCGCTCCCGAACACCGCACTGTTGATCGTCGTGCTGCTTCCCAGTGGAATGTTGTTCGTGGCGAGTTGCAGCCCCGTACTGATCAGGTGACCCGTCACCGGATCCAACGTGGCCGTCCCACAACAAGCGTCCATCGCATCTTCGAAATCACTGTTTACCACCGGCCGATTCAGGTTGTAAACGGCGGTACGGAAGATGGAGATGATGTCGTTGTTGAGCAGATTCGTATCGCCGAAGTCGCCTGCGTTCCACCAGCGGAAGGGCGCAACATCACCAACCATGTAATGTGGCGATCCCACCGTGACGTGTTTCAGCGCGCTGATCGGGCTGGCGGTAGTAAGACCACCATTGGTCGGCGCATCAATGAACACGTCCCGGGAAACCCCGTCGGCCGTGGCCGAAGGCCGGATGATCTTGATCCGATATTCCTGGCCATTGGTCGCCATGGTGGGCACCTGGAAAGAGAAGCCACCGACGACAGCCGACTGGTTTCCCGCCAGCGAGAACAGGGTATCGTGCGCGAGGGAAAAAGAGTTGAGAAACTGAACGGTGGTATTGAATAGGTTGGTCTGCGCCCGGACTTCGAGAAAGCCGACGGAGAGTAGATTTATGGCACTATTGGTCACGCGCAGATCCGCGAATTGTGGCTCGATGTTCGTGATAATCGTACCCGCAACAACGATGTTTGTATTGGTGAAGAAACCGGTAAACTTCGCCGGTTGAATCTGGATAAGGGTACCGTCCTGCAGCAGTTCATAGAGCGACGAATCGAATCCAATTCCACCCGCCGTCACCGCCGGTCCGGTGTCATTGGTGACGAGCACGCTGAACTGCAGCGACATCATCAATTGCGCGACGTCGACCAACGAGAGCGTGATGGGCGCGTAAAACGTGGAGCCAGAGGAGGCTTCAAAAGCGCTTGAGGCCACGCCACCCGAGAAACCAAAGGTCATCCGATTGGCCGTAAAATCGGTAGCTGAAAAGAGATTGGAAACTACCGCGCTCGACTCGAAGCCGCTCTTGAAGGCCTGCGCTTTGAAAAGAAGATTGCTACCCGTAATGTTGAACGACAGCGCCGTCCCCGGTGTGATTGGACCGAGACTGGGCGGCCCCTCCGTCGGTTCCGTCCCATCGATGGTGTAGAACATCTGCGCGTTCGTGGTGACATTGTTCAATGAGAAAGCAGCCGCGTTGTCGCCGACGACTTCCGGGTTGCCCGCCTTGAATTGGAAGCGGGAGGAAATGATACTGCTCGACACTCGACCACCCTGCGAACTTTGGGCCTTGAGCGTCATGTCTGGCAACACGTTGGCAATGATGGAACCAGGCAAAGTCCCACCACCCTCGGTAAACGACGTGGCCTGAATGCTCGCCGAAGTCGGATCCGGAACGGTGTCGATGAAGACGTTCGTGGGGGTATTGGCAAAGGTGTAAAAAGTACTCACTCCGCTCTCGGCCACGATCTGGATCGGCACCTCGTTGTTGAACACCTGGTGCACCACATCCACCAAGCGGGCGGCAACGTTGCCGAGCGTGTCTTCCTCCAGCACAACGTAACCGATTCGGGGATTGGAGACCGGTGGCAGGGCGGCGGTTTGTTGGATGCGTCGGATGCCGCGATTCGCGGAGTCCACCACCAGAAACGCGCCGCTCAGAATATCCGCGGTGATACCACGGGGAGAGTTGAGGCGGCCAGCCGTGGCCTCGCCATTGACGAACCCGGCCTCGCCGGCAGCGCCCACCGAGGTCTCGATGCTGAAAGTACCCGTCGCGGAGTTGGTGAAAAGACGTCGTACAACATGATTTCCCGAATCGGAGATCAGGACACCGGCCTGCCCCATGAAGAAGAGACTACGCGGCGAACTTAACAACGCATCGGCCGCATTCGGGAAAGCATCAGAGAATCCGGCGATCCCCTGCCCCGCCCGCACCACCACGTTGCCTCCGCTTTCGATCAATTTGATCTGGTGATTGAGCGTATCCGCCACCCACAACTCACCGTTGTCGCCTACGACCACGTCGTTGGGTTGTTTGAAGCCGGTCGCGACCGTGGTCACAACGTTCGCCAGATCAATTCGACGGATGCGATCGTTCTTGGAGTCGGCCACGAAGATGTTGCCAACGCTGTCGACGGCGAGACCGATCGGAGTATTGAAGCGCGCGGCCGCTCCTGTCGCATCGACCAAGCCGGGATTCGCCGGTGCACCGGCAATGTTGGTAACCACGCCATCAAAGCCGACGTAACGAATGGCGTGATTGCCCGAATCGGCAACGACCAAGCCGCCGCGAGCCAGGATGATTCCCGCCGGATTGAAGAAGCGTGCCAGGATGCCCGTGCCGTCATTCGTTCCCGAACGCCCGGTGAAATCACCGGCCAAGACCGACAAGGTGACCGTCGTGGGATTGAATGCCATCACACGATGAGCAGAATCGCCGAATCCAAAGATGCCGCCACCATCAGTGAAGTACATGGTGCCGTTCGGGTCCACCACGATGCTGTGAGGCTCCACGATGCCAACCCC
>JBMYQZ010000350.1:0-6145 GCA_049601855.1 Limisphaerales bacterium
TAACATAGTTCGATTCCCATGGCCGATCCGGATCGGGCTTGAACACCGGGTTGTTCGGATGCTTGTGCCAGATCATACCGTCATTGCTCACGGCGAATCCCAAGGCGGTGTATCCCTGCGATCGTCCACCCTTTTTCCAATACGATCCATACCACATGAGGCAGGCATCTCCGACCTTGATCACAAAGGGGTAGAAGAGGTTTTGCCGCTCCCAATCTTGGTCGAGGAAGACACTGGGTTCCGCGGTCACGTACCACTTGCGGCCATCCCGACTCCACGCGTGACGAATGATCCACGGCGAACCTGACACGTCCGTATACCACATCTGATACAACTTCCCGACCTTCAGGATCGTCGGGGCGTAGACGCCTTCCATCAGCGCGGCCGTGGGCTCTGACCACATGACCCCATCTATGCTGCTGGTCTCATGCAAGGTGTGTTTTCCCTTTCCGCCCTCAAACCACGTGGAGGTAAACCACATCCGAATCTTGCCGTTTTCTCGTTGAACTTCACCACTCGTATCGCGCAAGGGGACGGGCGTCAAAACGGACTGTTTACCATTGCCAAAGGAGAAAACGGGATTGCGCGGATGATTCGAGAAGGCACGACCATCGGGCGAAGTGGACAGTCCGAGATGAAAGACCCGCTTTGCAACCTCGGCCGTGGAACCGGCATACCAGAGCATCCATTGATCATCGAGTCTGGCGACGCCCGGCGCGAAGATGTGAGTGTCATCAAACTGCCCTCTGGCGCCCAAGGAAACGATGGGGCCATCCGTATCGCGGCCCCAGTCTTGTTTCATCTGTAGCCAAGGCTGCAATTCGACGGGCGCAGCGGCCGGAGCCATCTTGATGGTAAGCAGACAGATTCCGAGGATAAGAGCACGGATCGGACTCATCCGCCGAGCATTGGCGATGCAGACCGAGATGCAATTTCCAATTCAGCATCTAGACTATTCTCCGGCACCGTGCCTCAAGTTCGCGTGTGGATGAACCATGCGGCCGACCAGTAGAAGATCACGTAAGAGACCAACCAAGACACCATCAGGGGCAACGCAGTCATGGACGGAGTCAAGCGGATCAAAGATCTCTGCAAGAACAGGATCACCGGCAAGGACGGAAGGATCCCAACCAGAAAACCCCATCCCATCACGATGAAGTAACGCTGACAAAGATCGTGATACGTGAAACAGGTCACCACCATTCCTAAGAGCGAGGCCCGAGCAATCCACGACTCACGCCGGGATCCCGCACCAACGGCGTTCATGCAGGCCAGCACCACCGAGAAGTAGATGCCATGAATCGCCACCGGCCACGTGAAAGCCAACCGCTCCAAGAAACCCGTGTAGATCGGACAGGCCACGCATCCTGCCACCGAGGTACCGAGCAGAAGCGCGAGATTGACTGAAATCCTCCGGCGCATCAGCCCAACCACACCCATGACCGGCAGGACAACGCCGAGAACCGAAACCCAGAGCCACTCGTTCATGTCATGGAACGTGGGAGCGAAGTAGGCGTCGCTGCGATACCGATCGAACACCCCTTGCTCGTCCGCACTCAACTCGACCACGGCCAAACCTCGCAGTTTCTTCAACCGGTTCGCTTCCAATTCCCCAACATAGACACAGGCCATGTTCGTCTTGGCGCGCAGGAGCAATCGGCCGTCGTAATATGCAGGTGCCACCCAGCATTGGACCCCCTCGAAGATCTGCGTGCGACTCCTTTCGACGTAGGCACTCGATTGTGCCTCCGCCAAGATCAGTTCGCCCCGTTCATTGAAGATGATGAGCCTCTGTTGATCGCTGAGAACCATGGCATGTCCCGTATTGGTGACGGCCCATTTCTCCACGCCGGTCGCGAGCTCTATGCACTTGAACAGACCGTCCGATTCACCGTCATGGATGGCCTGATAATCCAGAATATCGAAACCATAAATATGTCCATCGACGATCACGCTTGAGAAGATGTCGTTACACAACACATCGCCTTGCCAGACTTCCGTCACTTGCGGCAAATCATTCGTGTAATCAAGCCGCAGCACGTGGGAGCCTTCGCGGAACGGTTCGGAGTAGAACAAGTAGGGCGGGTCCCAAATCGGCCAGGCGGCGTGCTCGGCATAGCCATGTCCACGCGTGTGTCGCCACAGTTCCCGGCCAGTCTGCGGATCGTGCCCCACGGTGATGTTTTCCAGGTAGGAAACGATCTGCCTCCGGCCCTCAACGGTAATTGCCAAGGAGCCACAATAGCTCGCCGGTTCTGATCCATTCTTCCAAATCAGATCACCCGTCGTCGCATCCAGCGCAACCACCGAGGCATCCTTTCCACCAACCGGCACAAATACCCGACCATCGTCAATCAAGGGCGCGCATCCGTACCCGAATTCCGTTCCCTTACCGGCGAAGCGTTCCTGTAGATTGACCGTCCACAGCAGTTTCCCATCGCTCGCCCGGGCGCAACCGATCGTCCCGAAGCAGCCCGCAAAATAGACTCTCCCGTCGGCATGGATCGGCGTCGCATACGTCCCCGGCCAATCTCCATCCAATTGCCACGGCAGCCCGTAGCGCGTTCGCCAGATCTCCTTTCCGGAATCGAGATCGAAGCAACCGATATGTTGTCCCGCCGAGTTTTGAAGCAGGGTGTAGAAACGACCATCAGCGACGATAAAACCGGAATATCCCTGTCCCAAGCTTCGCCGCCACAGCAGGGGCGGCCCCTCCGAAGGCCACTCAGACGCGAGTTCACGACTCGGGAGAATTCCGTCGGATTGCGGTCCGCGTGGATGCGACCAAGCGACCGGTTCGGCCGCCTTAGCACTGCCTGCGAACAAGATGATGGCCGCACAAATTGGCCCCAGTTGATTTGATACACAGTCTGAACTCATACTTCGCTCCGGTGGAGGAATTGCCTTCAGTCTGCGGGAGTGATGGTAGAACACCCATGAGCCGTCAGAGTCGCGGAAAATCCTTCCTGATACCGCAACGAGCGTCGGTCTGTCCGGGCGGCATCTACGTCAGGATGATGGAGTGGCTCTGCCTTTCATCCTTACGGCGCGCTTTCACTGCGATATAAGGAGCGACGTAGCAGGAACGATGTTTAAAGGTGCCGGCGGAGGCGTTGAAGTCGGCATGTCTGGGTTCATTGACATCTTCGATCATGAAACCGTTCTTACACAGACTGCCGAGGATTTCGTCCCAGCGATGAAGGAATTCTCGGGCACCCTCTTCACGGACGGGATTCACGCCGCTAACGTCGGGTAGGGGACCGGTGCGATAGTAACGTTCCTGGATGACATAACCAACGCCGATCGGACGAACCCCTGTCTGAAGACTCGTGGGCTGCTTGTGTTGGCTGATGTAGAGACCGCCCGCTTTGGTCACGCGGGCAACCTCGCGATAAACCGCCGTGATGTCCGGAACGTAACAGGTGGCGACGGGTTGGATCACGATATCAAACTCACCGACCTCGAACATGCCCAACTGATCCATCGAGCCTTCGACCACGCGGATCTGCTGGTTGTGTTCGCGGGCAAGTTTGCGATCGAGTTCGAGCATCACGGGACTGATATCAATGACGGTCGTGTCCGCACCGGCGCGGGCGAAGAGGATGCTGTGTTTGCCTCCGCCGGCAGCGAGACAGAGAACCTTCTTCCCTTTTACGTCCGGCCCGATCCAGCCCCACGGATTGGTAATGAACTCCGGCTTGTCGAATTCCTTCTGACCGGCGGGCCGGGCCAATGGGTATTCCTCCCGGGCCAAGCGGTCCCAAGTATTCTTGTTCTGATCGTAGTCGTTCACCGGACTGGTTGGAGGACGACACGGGGGAGATCCATGACGGCGTTCTTGGCTTTTTTCAGAGGTTTCACGGTGAAGACATGTTGACCTTTGGCCAGTTTCATCCGGCCGATGTTGCGTTGTATGAAATTCTGAAAATGTCCCGTGTCCTTCACCTCCATCACGAGTGTCTGATCACCAACAGCAAACTCCACGTCGCTCCCCCCCTGACCTTTGCCACAGCCCTGGGTAACCACGACATCAAAGGTTCCCGGTTTGCTGACGTGGAACTCCCAACTGGCCCAGTCGGATTCATTCACCCAGTAGCCGAGCGTGTTCTTGTGGGGCATGGGCTCGTAGCGAAGCATGGTACCATGGATGTCGGCATGGCGACAGAGCAGGGGGATGTTGCCGTCGGGTTTCTGCTGATTGGGTTTGTAGTCGGGGTTGGGCATCATCATCTGGGCCCCGTTGCCGCGACGCCAGGCTTCCAGTTTCCGGCTGAGTGAAGTCGCAACCTTGGGTTCCGCGTCGATCAGATTGCGTCCCTCCCGACCATGGGTGACGTCGAACAATTCAAGTGCACCGTTTTCGAAGTGTTGGATCAGCTTCCACGTACCGTCGCGGATCGCGCCGGCGGGCCTGCCTCCCTGATTACTGTAATGCGGATAATGCCAGTAGAGAGGTCGATCGAGGCTCCCGGACTTACCGCTCAGGACTGCAGTCAGATCCGCACCATCCACGGAATGCTCTGATGGCTCCTTCAGCCCGGCCACCTTAAGAATGGTGGGATAGAAATCGATACTGCTCACCGGAATCTTGCAGACCGTGCCAGGCTTCGTCTGACCTGGCCACTTGACCAACAACGGAACCCGAATGCCTCCCTCATAGATGAAGCCCTTGCCCTCGCGATACGGTGAATTGTAGGTCGCGGGGGTGTAGCGCCCCTCGAGCGTGCAAAGCCCGCCATTGTCGGAGGTGAAGAAAATGACGGTATTATCGGCGAGCTTGAGTTCCTCAAGCTTCTTCATGATGCGACCAATCCCGTTGTCGAGGGACTCGATCATACCGGCGTAAATGGCGTTGGTCTGTTGGCCTTGGACATCGACCATGGCGGGGTACTTGGCAACCAATTCCTTGGGTGCCTCGAGCGGGATATGAACGGTATAATGGGAGAGGTGAAGGAAGAACGGACGGTCGTGATTGTGTTCGATAAACGAGATCGCCTTGTCGTTCAGTGCGTCGGTGAGATAACGATCTTCAGGAACGTCTTCGAGGCCGGAAATGTGGTTCACCGATCCATCACGACGAGTCTGTTTGTAAGGAGGATACCACTTACCTGGATACCCCCATTGGGTGCCTCCAATATTCACATCAAAGCCATGATCGGTGGGCAACGAGCCTTCGCCGCCCAGATGCCATTTACCGATGTGTCCGGTGGCATATCCCGCTTTCTTCAATGCTTCTGCAATCGTGATTTCTGCAGCCGGAAGTTCCTGACGAATCCCGGGTCGATTCAGTTTTTGATCAGGTCGATCCGAACGCCCCGGCAGCCAATCGGTGATGTGCAGACGCGCCGGATACTTGCCGGTCATAATCGCCGCACGGGTAGGGGAACACACCTGGCAGGCCGCATAAGCATCGGTGAAACGCATAGCCTGTCTGGCCAATCGATCGATATTGGGCGTGCGATAGAATTTGCTCCCCGTGCAACCAAGGTCTTTGGCTCCCAGGTCGTCAATAAGGATGAAGAGAATGTTCGGAGGCTTGGAAGCCAACAGGCCCGCGGCGCAGAACAACACCGCGGATAACAGGACGAAACGCATGGAATGAGTAGAAACGGGAAAGCGACAATTGAAAAGCGTCACTTGTCCGTGCCGGGCAGGGCGTTCTTCAGTTTCTCAACCGCCTGATTGATCAACTCGTCCGTGTCCTGCTTGTCTTCGTTCGACTGCAGATTGACCTTCTGCTTTGGCACCAGAATGTGCGCTGTCGCCTTGTTGTAGAAGGCGTGAACCGCCCCCCCAACGACGATCATTACACTGAAGATAATCACGAGCCGCAGTTTGAGATTCATCTTGGCGAACCCACCGAATAGTCCGCCCAACGGATTCCGAAGAAAGAACAACCCTTTCCGTTTCTTTTCTTTGCCCCAGACCTCCTCCCACTGTTCGGCCTCGGCGGCGTAGTCGACACCGCCTTCTTCCATTTCGCGTGCCTTGTCTTCCCAATCGCCCGCTTCCGCCAGGTAATCGTTTTTCTCCGCCTTCTTCTTCTTTTGATGCCCCCCATGCAGCCGATTGAAGACACCACCAGCGCGCTTCGGCTCGGCCTCGGCTACCGACGATGGTTCATCCTTCGCGTCCGGTTCGGGAT
>JBMYQZ010000351.1:0-6140 GCA_049601855.1 Limisphaerales bacterium
GCCGAACTCACGAACGGTGAATTCAAATCTCCCCGCGCCGTGGGCGTACAATTCCGCTACGCCTTTGTTGCCGATGCCGAAGGCTTCAAGGTTGTGAATATTTCGGATCCGAATAAACCGCAGTTGGTTTCCGATGCCACGATTCCCTTGAAGAACGCCGGACGATTTTATCTCGCACGCAACTTCGCCTACGTTCCCAACGGTCCGGAAGGGCTGGCCATCATCGACATCACGAACCCCGAGAAACCAAGACTGCACGAAATGTACAATGCGAAAGGCCTGCTCACTGACGTTCGCGCCGTGCAGATCGGGGCGGTCAATGCCTCGATGTATGCGCTCGTGGCCGACGGCGAGAACGGCTTGCGAGTCCTTCAGATGATCTCGCCGGAGAACAACCAGCAGTTCATGGGCTTTCAACCCGCGCCCAAGCCACGATTGATTGCCACGTTCCCAACGAAGAAGCCGGCAGTTGCGGTATCGCGCGGATTGGATCGCGATCGCGTCGTCGATGAAACCGGCAACCAGACCGTCGTCTTCGGTCGCCGTGGATCGCGGCCGTTCAATTTGTCGGAGATGGCCAAGTTCCTTCGCAATCAAAGCCAACCGGGCAGCGGGGTGCACGATGGTCCGCTTTACATGGTCGAGGACGCCAAGGGGCCAGGGCGTCGCTTGCAACTGGAGTCCGGAGAATTGGCGCCGCCGCTTGAATTCAAACCGGAGCCCGAACAACCTTCCATCCGTCCACAAACCTCGCGTCTCGTTCGACGCGGTCGCTACGAACCGTGATCCGCGCTCTATTCACAATCCTGCTCCTGTCGATCCTGCCCGCATGGGCACAGGATCAGGTCGGGACGGTGGCGGGAGCCGGTGGCGAAATCGGCAGCGCAGATGGTAACGGCGCGATGGCCCGCTTCAATGACCCGTCCGGACTGGCCGTGGGATCGGATGGTCGGATCTATCTCGCGGACAGCCGCAACCATGTCATTCGCGCGATCGCCACCAACGGGGTGGTCTCCACGCTGGCAGGCGTAGCGGGAGAGCAGGGGAATTTGGATGGTGTTGATGCCAGGTTTGATCATCCCAGTGGCTTGATCATTTTGGCGGATGGTTCGCTGCTGGTCGGGGACACGGGCAACCACGTCATTCGTCGGATCGCGGTGGATGGAACCGTTGCGACCTTCGCTGGATTGGCTGGCCAAGCCGATCACCTCGACGGTCAGGCCAGCAGTGCTCGATTCAGTTCCCCCATTGGCTTGGCGGTAGATGCTGCCGGAAACATTTTTGTGGCCGACTCCGGGAATCATGTCATTCGCCGAATCGACTCCAGTGGCAACGTGAGCACCTTTGCTGGTCGACCCGAAGAGTGGGGATCAGAGAACGGAACCAATGCGACGTTCAACGGCCCCTTGGATCTCGCCTTTGACGCTGCGGGCCATCTGTTGATCAGCGATGCCAATAACTATTCGATTCGCCGGGTCTCGCCCTCGGGTGAGGTTTCGGTGTTTGCGGGACAACCCGGAGATGACTCCCGCCTCGGCAAGCCGGCCGAACTTGTAATCACTCCGGCCGGGGTGGTTTACGTTGCCGACTCGCTGCATCATGTCATTCGCCGAATTGATTCCAACGGGAGTATTTCGATTGTGAGTGGTAGCATTGGGGCGACAGGAAATGTGGACGGTATCAACGGAGTCGCCCGCTTCTTCAATCCTTATGGCTTGGCTCTGGCGATCGACGGGCGATTGCTCATCTCGGACGCCTACAATCAGACCGTCCGCGAGTTGATCGCCCCCTTCGCCTTGGCTGTGGCTCCGAATGGCAACAGCGTCGAAGTTTCCTGGGAGAGTATTCCCGGCCGACGCTATCGGCTCGAGCAACGGGCCGATTCGGCGACCGGGAACTGGATGCCGCTGGGGGCCGAAGTGACCGCAAGTGATTCGGTGACCACCGTGACGCTGCCCTTGGTCGGTCAGGCTTTCCTCCGCGTCTTGCGGTTGCCGTAGCGGCCAAACTTCCACTCGCCTTTTCTCCGCACCCTGTTCTAAACTCCGCGCCCGTTTTTCGCGGCGAAATCGCCTGCGATACACGGAAGAATGCCATGACCAGTGCGGAAATACGTCAGTCCTTTCTCGATTTCTTCAAGTCGAAGCAACACACGATTGTACCCTCGTCCAGCCTGATGCCGGACGCACCGAATCTGCTTTTCACCAACGCCGGCATGAACCAGTTCGTGCCGATCTTTCTCGAGGAGCAGAAGTGTCCGTACGAACCCGGTCGCGCTGCTGACACCCAGAAATGCATTCGCGCCGGCGGCAAGCACAACGATCTGGAGGACGTCGGACTCGATACCTATCACCACACCTTCTTCGAGATGCTGGGGAACTGGTCCTTTGGCGACTACTTCAAACAGGAAGCCATCGAGTGGGGCTGGGAACTGATCACGAAGGTCTGGAAGTTTCCGAAGGAACGCATGTACGCCACGGTCTACAAACCCGGCGAAGGCGATCCGGCGGAGTTCGATCAGGAAGCCTACGATTTCTGGAAAGCCATCTTCGAACGCGAAGGCCTCGATCCCGAAAAGCATATTGTCTACGGCAACAAGGCCGACAACTTCTGGATGATGGGCGAGACCGGCCCCTGCGGTCCTTGTTCGGAAATCCACATGGATCTGACGCAGAACGGCGACACCGGTGGCCGTCTCGTCAACGCCGACAGCTCGGAATGCATCGAACTGTGGAATCTCGTTTTCATTCAGTTCAATGCGGGCCCAGACGGCTCGATGACGCCGCTCCCCTCGAAGCACATTGACACCGGCATGGGCTTTGAGCGCGTTGCCAGTGTCATGCAGAGCACGAAGATGTTCACTGACTTTGGCGCTACGATATCCAATTACGAAACCGACATCTTCCGCCCGATTTTCGACGAACTCGAAAAGCTCAGCGGCAAGAAATACACCTCCACGCTCCCGCGTCTCGGAACCACCGGAGAGAATGAGCAGCAGAAGATCGACGTCGCCTTCCGGGTTATTGCCGATCACATCCGCACGCTGAGTTTTTCCATTGCCGACGGCATTCAACCTGGCAACACCGATCGCAACTACGTCCTCCGTCGCATTCTACGTCGTGCTGTCCGCTACGGTCGCACGCTCGGCTTCCACGAACCCTTCTTCTACAAACTCGTTCAGATCCTGGTGGATCACATGGGTGAGGTCTTCCCGGAACTGAAGGCCAAGCAGAAGCACGTCGAGCAGGTCATTCGTACAGAAGAGGAAGCGTTCAATCGCACGCTCGATCGTGGCATCGTCTTGTTCGAGGAAGAGGCCGGCAAGAAGTCCGAGAGCGACACGCTCGATGGAGACTTTGTTTTCAAGCTCTACGACACCTACGGCTTCCCGCTGGACCTGACTGAACTGATGGCGCGCGAGCGGAACCTGAAGGTCGATGGCGCTGGTTTCGAGAAGAACATGGAAGCCCAGCGCGAACGTGCCCGGAAGGCGCAGAAGAAGGAAGTGGTCGAGCTGTCCCAGATCGAAACCACCGCGCCGACCGGCTTCTCCGGTTTTGACGAAGATTCGACGGCCGCCAAAGTCTTGGAAGTAGTGCAGGTCAAGGATCGCACCGCGGTCGTGCTGGACCAGTCCGTTTGTTACGCTGAGATGGGCGGTCAGCTGGGTGATAGCGGTGAAATGACCGCTGGCAGCAATGTCTGGAGGGTTCTTGATACGACCAAGACCGGCGACACATTTCTCCATTTCATCAAGGGCGATGAAGATCCGGTGATCGGCCAGGAGGTTCAACTCTCCGTGGACCAGACACGACGCAATGCCATCCAACGGCATCACACCGTTACTCACCTTTTTCATTGGGCCTTGCACGAAGTCGTAAACTCTGAAGCCACGCAGAAGGGTTCCTACGTCGGTCCTGAGAAACTGACTTTCGACTTCAACTGCGCCGCGCTCACACCGCAGCAGATCGTGGACGTCGAACGGCTCGTGAACGAGCGCATTCTCGAAAACGCTCAGGTCAGCTGGACGGAGATTCCCTTCGAAGAGGCAAAGAACAATCCGGGAATCATGCAACTCTTCGGCGAGAAGTATGGCGACAGGGTTCGCGTCGTGCAGATCGGTGGCGAGAGTGGCGCGCTGAACGGCTACTCCATGGAACTCTGCGGCGGCACGCACACCCGTCGCACCGGCGAGATTGGACTCTTCCGCATCGTGAGTGAGTCAGCCGTGGCCGCGGGAGTTCGACGCGTCGAGGCCGTCGCCGGTCTCGAATCTCTCAAACGCTCGGTGAGCGCCGAGGAAGTCATCCGCAACGTTGCTGGCCATCTCAATTCACCTATTGGCGAACTCGAGAAGAAGGCCGAAGCCCTGGTTGCCCAGCAGAAGAAGCTGGAGAAGGAGCTGAAGGCCCTGAAGCAGTCTCAAGCTGCCGCCGGTGCGAAGGACTTGATCGCCAAGGCTCTGGACGTGAACGGTGTGAAGGTCATTACCGAAAACCTTGGAGACGCTGATGGCAATCACCTCGGAGCCGTCGCCGATGCCTTGAAAGGTCAGTTCGAAGGCGTCGTCGTCCTCGGCGGTGCCGGCAGCAATTCGGTCGCCTTGCTCGCCTCGGTCTCCAAATCCGTCACCAACAAGATCAAGGCCGGCGACATCATCAAGACCATCGCCCCCATCGTCGGCGGCAAAGGCGGTGGCAAACCCGAACTCGCTCGCGGCGGCGGCAAGGATCCCTCCAAACTTAACGAGGCCTTGGAGAAAGTGGCCGAAATGATCGGCTGACACAGAAACAGCCGGCATCCTGCCGGCTGTTTGAAGCGGTTATCTTGGCTGAGTCGGCTTACTTTGCCGCCTTGGGATTTACGTAAGCCGGAGCCTTGAAGCCGCCGAACTTGGCGCCTTGGAGAATCCAGTTCTTCAACACGTCCTGCTCGGCCTTGGTCAAGGGATCACCCTTGGGCGGCATGATGTCATCGTGATCTTCCGGAAGAATCGTGGAGGTGTAGATCGGACTCTTGTCCGGCTTGCCGGCGACGACTGATTTCTTCGGGTTGTCGTCGTCATCAAGGTATCCCTTCGCGATCAGCTCGGTTGTGTCGAGGCGAAGTCCCGCCTTCGGTTTCTTTGTGCGTCCACGGGTGTCCTTGTAAGGCGCGGCGTGGCAGCTGAGGCATTTGTCACGCAGGATCGGATAGATCTGTTTGCCGAAGTCCACGTCGGCGGCTTCAGTGGTGGCGAGTGAGAGTCCGGCGAGAATTGATGCGATTGCGGTCTTTTTCATGATGAGATCGTAGGAGTTTGATGTCGCTTCTCGGAAATCGACTTTGCGGGAATTGCACTTTCCTTTGCTTCAATTGGGATGGCCAGGAAATGCAGGATTCCAGATCGCAACGTCGATCGAGGGGGTTCCTTTTCGTTGCGGGATCGCTCAAGCGCTTACAGGAATGAAACAATTGTGACTCCAACGCCTCAGAATCGCGCCGAAGTTATCTTTGCGGTCGTCGTTGCGCTTTGGTTGCCGAAGTTGACAAGCATGCCGAGGCGGACCTGGAGGAGTTTGCAGTAGCAAAGGACTTGGGCGTAGGCGGGCTTTGGGAACTCACCAAAAATCGCTTTGAGATCGAGGATGAATTTGTCTTCGATCAGGAAGTCTGGAATGCGCTCCTTGACCCGTTGATCGCGGTGCATGATCCAACGGCTCGCCTGAGGCTCATGCTGTATTCCCTGTTTGGTGAACTCTTCCTCACAGGCGTTCTGATAGATGGATTCGTCGAGGCCCGGTCCGATATCTCGGTGGACCTTCATCATCGCCCCGATGGTCCGCTCGGTCTCCTTCTGATGAACCAATCCACGTATTCGAGAAAACCGCGGATTGGTTCATTTGGGGTAGGGCGCCGCTCGGTTTCCTCTGGGGGATCCCCGCAAGATACGAGAACTACGGAGTGGAGTTCTGAAGAATCAAAAAGAGAATAATCCGCGGTTTTCTCGAATCCGCGGGGGGAAATCATCCCTTCTCCATCCATCCATCCCGGAGCTGGACGATGCGGTTGCCGCGGGCGGCGTTTTCTTTGGAGTGAGTGACCTGGACGATGGTTGTTCCCTCGTCGTTCAGTTTGGCGAAGAGGTCCATGATTTCTTT
>JBMYQZ010000352.1:0-6138 GCA_049601855.1 Limisphaerales bacterium
CTTGGAATTGGCGGAGACTTGAGTGAGCGACGCGAGGGTGAACGCCAAAACGGCGGCAAAAACAGGGATTCTTTGGATTTTCGTCATACTGTCTTTAGTTCGAGGCCGTCGCAGATAGCCGCCAACACGAGGGACAGAGGGTATCCGCATACCGGCCGGTTTCAATAAATTAATACGTATAGGTATTAATTTCGTCAGACAGCCGAATTGTGGATCGATTCAAAATCTTTTCCCGGGACCAAAAAGTTCCCAAGCAGGCCATATCGTGGACAACTCCACGGGATTTTCCCTGACGCCCACAAAACGACCCCGCTATCCTCACGCCCATGGACAAGCCCGATCAGCTTCGCGAACTCTTCCGCATGCAACAGTCTCTCAACGAACGCATCGGCGTTCACACCGACGACATGTCGGACGAAGACAAGGCGAAGTGGATCCTCAATTACTGCCGTGCGATGACGCAGGAGATCGCCGAATTGACCGATAGCGTCCCCTGGAAGTGGTGGGCCAAATACCAGGAATTCGACATCCAGAACGCCCGCGTGGAAGTTGTCGATCTGTTCCATTTTCTGATCAGCTCCGCTCAGGTTCTTGGGATGAGCGCCGACGATGTCTTCGAAGCCTACTGCAAGAAGAACAAGGTCAACTTCGAGCGTCAGGAAAGTGGCTACACCGAAAAAGACCACGACGATTCCAAGCACATCTAGTCATGGCCAAGTTCGGCATTGGACGACGATCCCGGGATGATGATTTCAATCCCGACGGGGAAGATCTCTCCGAGCTGAATGACCGGATTGACGACAAACACGGCCCTGGCAAATGGGGGCTTGGTTGCGGATTCCTGTTCATTGCACCGTTTTTCATTGGCGGCATTTTCGCGCTGATCACGGGCATCAAGGGGATGCAGACCGGCGAACACAACGCCCACGTCGGCGTCATCGTTGGTTCCATCTTTCTGCTGGTTTCCACGATTACGATCGTGGGACTGCTCCTTGCTGGAAAGAAGGCGAAGGTCGCCGATCAAAAGAAGCAACAGCATCCCGACAAGCCCTGGCTGTGGCGCGCCGACTGGGCGAATAATGAGGTCAAATGCGAAGGCAAGGTCGGGGTGTGGTTCATCTGTGGATTCGCGGGCGTCTGGAACGCCATCTCCTGGGGGATCACTTTCGCCTTTTTCACCGAATCCCCGAAGGAGAAGGCGATGTATTTCGTGTTGTTGTTTCCACTGGTCGGACTCTTCCTCATCTGGTGGGCGGTCTACTCCATCCTGCAGCACAGCAAATTCGGAACATCGACTTTTCGGATGTTGGCGAATCCAGGTGTACTTGGCGGTACATTGCGCGGCGCGGTTGAAATCCCCGCGCAAGTCAGCCCCAAGGATGGGTTCAAGGTGAGATTACTCTGTGTGCACCGTTATTCCTCCGGCACTGGCGACAATCGCAGAACCCACGAGGATACGAAGTGGGAGGAGGAAAAGATCATCAAGAAGGATATCCTCAGCCATGACCGTTCCCGCACCGGGGTACCGGTGTTTTTCAACATCCCCTACGACCAACCTCGCTCCTGCGAAAGCCCGACCTACATCTGGAAACTCCAGGTGACCGCCGACATTCCCGGCATCGACTACAAGTCCGAGTTTTACGTCCCGGTTTTCAAGACGGAGGACAGCGATCCACACTCCCAACCGATCGATGACCCAACCTCGGCGTTCCAACCCGATGGAGGGGAATACAAGTGGCCACAGGACGATCCGATCGAATTGCGTGATTCCGGTGAGCGCGTGGAGATCTACTTTCCACCCGCTCGCAACAAGGGAGTCATCGCGTTCCTCTTCATCTTCCTGCTGCTCTGGAACGGCGCCATCTGGTTCATGATCACGGAAAAGGCGCCCGTCTTCTTTGTATCCGTCTTCGGCTTCTTCGATCTCCTGTTGCTGATCGCGTTCTTCACCATGCTGTTCTTCTCGTCGCGAGTCATCGCAAGTCCCCTGGGGCTGCAGATTTATCGTCGCTTCATCGTCCCCGTCGGCAGCACCGAGGTCACCCCGGATCAGGTCTCCCGCATCAAAGTCGATTCCAGCATGCAGTCCGGCGACAAGAATTACTACGATATCACCGCCGTGCTCTCCGCGACCGAAACCAAGTTGGCCGGCAGCATCCAGAACAAGAAACAAGCCGAATGGCTCGCTGATCGCATCGAAGATTGTCTTGGCATCAAGAAAGAATGAAACCTGAGAAACCCATCCCCCTGCCCCGCAACTACATCCCCGATCACCTCCGCTCCGAGGTGGAGACGATGCTCATTGGCGAATGGCAGATCGCGCATCGCGTGAAGGAACTTGCCCATCGCGTCATGGAAGATTTTCGCGACAAGGATCTGGTGGTCGTGTCCTTGTTGAATGGCACTGTCCTGTTCCTTGCCGATCTCATTCGTGAAATCAGCATGCCGATGCATTTGGATTTCATCGGTGTCTCCAGCTACGGCAGCGGCACCGAATCCCGCGAACTGGTCTACACCAAGGACCTGCGGCTCGATGTGAAGGGTCGCGATGTCTTGCTCGTCGACGACATCCTCGATACCGGCCGCACCTTGAAGGACGTCAGCGGCAAGCTCGAAAAACTCGATCCGAGAACGATCAAGACCTGTGTGCTCCTCGACAAACCCGATCGTCGAGCCGAGGAAGTGCAGGCCGATTACGTCGGGTTCGAAGTCCCGGATTTCTTCGTCGTCGGATACGGACTCGATTTCGCCGAACGCTATCGCAACCTCCCCTTCATCGGCGTGCTCAAGCCGGAGATGTATCAAGGCGCATGAAGATATCCGTTCAATTCTGGAGCTACTTCAAGGATCTGACCGGTTGCGAAAACACCGAAGTGGAACTGACCGAAGGCGACTCGATTGCCGCCCTAAGAGGCGAATTGCAGAACCGTTTCCCCAAGCTGAAGGAAATGGAGAGATCCACCTTGATCGCTGTCGGTGTCGAGTATCAACCGTTGGACTACGAACTGAGCGACGGCGATCAGGTGTCGTTCTTCCCCCCCGTGCAAGGCGGATGAAACGCGAACTCACCATCTCACCCGATCCGATCGACGAGGCCGCCCTCGCGGCGGGTCGCGTCATGTCCGACGGCATGGGCGCTGCCATCACATTCTCCGGCGTCGTTCGTGGCGCGGAAGGAACGGACGCCATCTCCGCCATCGACTACGAGGCCTTTCACGAGATGGCCGAGCACCAGTTTCACCGACTGTTCGACACCATTGCTGACCGTTGGCCAATTGAGTCCATCCGACTCGTTCACCGCACGGGTATCGTGAGGGTGAACGAACCTTCTCTCTGGGTGGAGATCATCTCCCCGCACCGCCCCGAATCCTTCGCCGCCTGCCAGTGGCTGATCGATGAAATGAAGAAGGTCGTGCCGATTTGGAAAAGACCGATCAGTGCGGACTGAAAACCCGTTCTGCCATCAGCACGATTCGTGATTGCAGACGACCCATTTTCTTTTTGTGTTTTTTGTATTCTTTGTGACTAAGAATTCCGCCGCATGAAACGACCGCGCATCGCCGTCACGATGGGAGATCCCGCAGGGGTTGGCCCGGAGGTTTGCCTGCATCTGTTGGCAAACGAGTCGGTCGCAGTCAAATGTGATCCGATCATCTTCGGCGACGCAAACGTCCTGCAGGCATGTGCGGACAAGACCGGGCTGCCAGCTCCTGCACCCGATTCCGTTCGTGACCTGCCGTCAATCGGATTGGATCAGTTCACACCGGGCGAGGTGAATGCCGAGACCGGCCGTGCAGCCTACGAATACATCATCGCCGCAATTGATGCCGCTTTGGCCGGCGACATCGATGGCATCACCACCGCGCCGATCAACAAGGAAGCCCTCCATGCCGCCGGCTACAAGTATCCCGGTCACACGGAAATTTTCACCGAGAAGAGCGGCGCGGATCGTTCGTGCATGATGTTGACCTCGGATGAACTCACCTGCGCCTTCGTCACCGTGCACGTCGGCTACGACGAAGTTCCCGCGTTGCTCACGGAGGAACGTATTCTCGAAGTCATCGATCTGAGTTCCCAGGCAATGGAGCGCATTCGTGGTCGCAAACCGAAGCTCCTCGCCTGCGGCCTCAACCCACACGCCGGCGAGAACGGTCTCTTCGGGAATCAGGAAGAGGAAAAGATTATCGCCCCGGCCTTGGAAAATGCCCGCGCTAAGGGCGTCGATATCATCGGCCCCCTGCCCCCGGATACCTGTTTCCTGCCGGAACGCCGTCGTGAAATCGACTGCTTCATCTGCATGTATCACGACCAGGGACACATCCCTCTGAAAGCCCTCGCCTTTGACAAGGCGATCAACTGCACGCTCGGCCTGCCGATCATTCGCACCTCGGTTGATCACGGAACGGCCTGCGACATTGCCTGGCAGGGCAAGGCCAATCCCAGCAGTCTTTTCGAAGCCACTCAACTCGCCGCCCGTCTGGCCGGGTAAGATGATCATCGTCTTGGCAGATGACCTCTCGGGCGCGGCCGAACTGGCCGGTGTCGCCCGCGGATACCGCCTGCGATCCGAGGTGCATACAAGATTTGATCCCAAGAGTCAGGCCGACGTCATCGCCGTTGACACCGATTCCCGATCGCTCACTCCGGAGAAGGCTGCCAAGCGGGTGCGTTCCGTGGCCAGTGAAGTCGTCAGCGCGAATCCCGATTGGATTTACAAGAAGACCGATTCCGTCCTGCGCGGAAACATCCTCACCGAAATCGAGGCGATCTGCGAAGTGACCGACCAGGCTCGCAGCCTCTTCATCCCCGCCAATCCGGGGAAGCAGCGGGTGATTCTCCGCGGCCACTACGGTGTGGAAGGCAAGGCACTCAACGAAACCGCTTTCGCTCAGGATCCGCAGTACCCCGCGAACACCTCGTTGGTCGCGGACTTGTTGCAGGACCGCAGCGCAGGTCGCCTCACCATGATCGGCCCCACGAATGAACCAGGTCCAGAAGGCGTCTTCGTGCCCGATGCCTGGGAGTCGAAACATCTCGTCGAGCGCGCCCGCTCAATTCCTGACGACACGCTGCCAGCGGGAGCCGCCGAGTTTTTCTCCGCGATCTTGGAACATCGCGCCCCCTCCCCGACCAGCCCGCCCAGCGAACCGACCACCCAGTCCGAACGCCACTTGTTCGTCTGCGGCAGCCAAGCCGGTTGGGCCACCTCCCGCCGCCAGGAATGCTTCGCCCACCATGTCCCCATCGTCGCCATGCCACGCCGCATTTTCGAAGATGATTTCGAAGATCACGAGTTGGACGCGTGGGCCGTGGAAACCATCATCGCCTTTGAAATCTCCCCGCGCGTCATGCTTGCCATCGGCGGCGAAAAGATCACCGGCATCGATACCAACAAGCTCACCAAGCGATTGATTGACGTGACTTGTCGAGTCCTCCGACACATCTCGATAAGTCAACTCTACCTCGAAGGCGGTGCCACCGCCGCCGCGTTGATCCGTCGGCAGGGTTGGAACCAGATGAATGTCCACAAACCAGTCGCCTTCGGACTCGCGGATTTGGAGGTAATTGGAACACCAGCCCCGCTCTTGACGATCAAACCCGGCAGCTATCCCTGGCCCGACGCTGTGTGGGGCCATTCCCCGTAGCTGCGTGCCGTTGCCGCAAGGCTAAGATGCCCGTAGTCTTGTCTCGTGATCGGCGTTCAGCCATCCCGGTGGATCAAACTCGCCACGCTTCTGTTGGCAGTGATTCTTCTCGTCGTCTGGTCTCGGCAGCGCCCGCCAAAGCCCCTGCACAAACTCACAGCTCAGGAATGGCTGGCCGACCGACGTTGGCCATCGATCGATTTGGATCCGCAAAGACGATTCGTTGCCCGAGCACCTTGGCAGGAGATGATGAACCCGGACGATTTGAACCTCTTCACCAACGCCGCCAGTATCGAAGACGGTCTGCTTGTTCTCGCCGGGCGCGAACCCATCGAAGGCTATGACGTCGGAAAACGCATCACCCAACACGCCGCTCGATACTTCGCAAAAAGCCGGCAGATGTTGGAAATCTTCAAGGCCCGATTGGAAGCAGAGCCGATCAAGTTTAATGAATCGCTGCTCACCGACCTCACGCCCTACGTCTTCGCCTTCT
>JBMYQZ010000353.1:0-6134 GCA_049601855.1 Limisphaerales bacterium
GGATGACCAGCCGTTCTTTCTGTATCTGGCGCACTACGCCGTCCATAGCCCTTTTCAGTCGGACAAGCGTTTCGCCGGCAACTACGAATCCGCGGACCGAAAAAAGGCAGCCAAGGCGTTTGCGACGCTCATCGAGGGCATGGATAAATCTCTTGGTGACCTGATGGATCACGTGGAAGCCCGGGGCATTGCCAACAACACCGTGATCTTCTTTCTCGGCGACAACGGCTCGGCATCACCCTTGGGCAGCAACGGCAACATCGGTTCCAGCGCTCCGCTCCGCGGGAAGAAAGGCAGCCAATGGGAAGGCGGCATCCGGGTGCCCTTCATCGCCGCGTGGCTGAAGCAGGATTCAGCCAATCGATGGCAACGCCGCATGCCCATCAAGGCTGGCGGGTTTGGTCGTCAAATCGGCAGCTGCTTCGATCTCTTTCCCACCATCACCGACCTCGCCGAAGCGTCGCTCCCAAGCGATCACCTGGTCGACGGTCACAGCTTGGCGAAGCTGCTCAGAGGCGGACGCGATCCGGATCGGCTCGAATATTTCCTTTCGCACTTCCCGCATCCACGCGCGGACAAGCATTTCACCACCTATCGTGAAGGGGATTGGAAACTCATCTACCATCACCTGCGCCAAGACAATGTTCCCCGCTACGCGCTATATCATCTGAAGAACGATCCAACCGAATCCGCTGACGTTTCCGAGCAGAATCCCGAGACGGTCAAGCGGCTCACCCAGAGCATGGCCAAGCTTCTCATTGGACACGACGCCCTCTACCCCAGCGTCGATGGCCGAGCCGTGAAACCGATCATCCCTTGAATGCCCGTCACGGTCTTTATTCCGACACCTTCGCGCCGCTATTGCGGTGGCGCGACTGAGCTCTCCCTCCACGGATCGCACATTTCCGCGCTCCTGAAACATTTCGAGCAACAGTTTCCAAAACTTCATTCCAGCGTCTGTGATGACACCGGCGCCGTTCGTCGGCACATCAACATTTTCGTGAACGAAGTCGCGGCGCGGCTTCAAACTGCGCGGACCTTTTGGAGAAGGCGTGGGGGTCTATTCGTCCCTCATCGATACGCGCGGATCCACGCGGCGCATTCTTGCGTCGAGTTGCTGTCCGTTCTTCGGAATGAGAGTCCTGCGCTCCAACGACCTCGGGAATAACTTCCGCGAAACCAAGTCCGCCCCTGCGTTTTCGAAGAAGGACGGTCGCGCATTGCAGAACATCTGGGCGCTCGAACCCGGCAAGAACCGGAACGAACTCCTTTGCGGTGTGGAACCAGCCGCCCTTTTCCGCAGTCGCGACGGCGGAAACTCCTGGGAACTGGTTCCCGGCATCAGCGATCACGATCACTCCAAGCAATGCCAGCCCGGCAATGGCGGACTTTGCATGCACACGATCCTACGTGATGGCCAGCGTGTGCATCTCGGCATCTCCACCGGCCGGCATTATCTGAGCGAAGACGGCGGTGAGACGTTTCACGCTGCAAACGACGGCATCGGAGCCGGCTTCACGCCAAATCCATTCCCGGAATTTGGTCAATGCGTGCACAAGATCGTCGGGCCCAAGGATGTTCCCGGTCGCCTCTACATGCAAAACCATGGCGGTTGGTCGAAGTGGGACGGGCCGGGTGGGCCACGACCTGACATCGGCGTGTTGCGCAGCGACGACCATGGTCACAGCTGGTATTCGATCGCGAAGGGGCTGCCGTCCGACTTTGGCTTTCCCATCGTCGTCCACCCGCATAACCCGGACATCATCTACGTCGTCCCGCTTGAACCAACAACACGCACATGCCCCGATGGTCGGCCAGCGGTTTGGCGCAGCGAAAACGGAGGCAGATCATGGAAGCGTTTGACGAACGTTTTTCCACGCCGGGACGCCTACCACACGGTCCTCCGCGATGCCATGGACGTGGATGAGAACAAGTCCCCTGCCCTCTACTACGGCACCACCACCGGTCAGCTCTGGATGGGTCGTGATGGCGGCGAGAAATGGGAATGTGTCTTCGACTCCCTGCCTCCGATCCACTGCGTGAAAGTGGCCGTGGTGTAACGGAACGTTTAATCCTCTTCTTCGAAGACCGGCAGGAACTCCGCCGGCACGTCCACCCCGTCCATCGGCTTCCATCTCAGGACGTCCCGCGGCGGATCATTCAGTGATTCCGATTCGTGGAAAACCTGCCATTGGATATTGCCCGGTCCATCCATCGTATCACCATCGTTGAATACGTCACCGTTGTTGAGCAGATACAGCGTCACGTTACGCAGGAAGTTGGCGACTTCATTGAAGTCGTAAGTGGACACACGACTGAAAGCCTCGCTGTCGGGGATGTCCAGTTGCCCGCAGCCCACCGTATCCATGGCCGCCCATTCTTCGCTCAGGGTGTTGACGCGGACATTGGTCCAGACGTCCAACGGCGGCAGATCGTTCTCCTTCGAGAATTCGATCGCGCTGGCCAGGCCGGCTTGGTCCATCAGGATTTCACCGTTGGGATTGAAATAACAAAGCGCGTCCGTGAGCCGGATCAAGGCCCCGGCGACCTGCGTGATGAATTCGAGTTCGGGAAATGCTGCGTAGTCCTCCGGCATGACCGGTGAATCATCCTCCGCGCCAATCACGTAGGTGGAACGTATTCGAAGGAACGCCTGGTGCCGCGCCGCCGTCCTCTTGCCTTCCTCCCAATGCCAGCACTGTTCGCTCGCTCGTTCGAGTCCGCCGGGATAAGCAAACGGCCCGAAGTGCCCCATGCTCCAGGCGGTGAAGATCATCGGCTCGTCGGTCGGTTTGCCCATGTCATCGGGCCAGGTCTGCTCGACCACATCGACGAAGACGGCCCCCTTGGACTCCGGCCGATAAGCCAGACTCACCGACGCCCCGCGAAAGGCCCAGGATTCATCCGCCTCGGCCCGCCCGACGATCTCAAAGTCCGCGAGCGCAGCTTCGATCTGATCGAGCGACACCGCGCGCTCCAGCAATATGCAGACACCTTGGGTGAAGAATCCTTTGGGCATGTTGGGTGGCCGGGTTATCCGCGTCCGCGAGGCGGATGGCAACGGCAAATAATTCCCAATTACCAGGAACGATAAGTCTCTTCGGTCAGCAAATACGATGGATACATCAATCCCGTCGGTTCGTAGAATTCCTCATGGGTCAATTCGAAGCCCAGTTTCGACAACAAACACCGCGGAGCCTCGTTGTTGGGATTGTGACCGGCAAAGAGGGCGGTGACCTTCAGGGAATCAAAGGCGTGACGGATCACAGCGCGCGAGGCCTCCTCGGCGAATCCTTGCCGCCAATGGCAGGGCAGGACCTGAAAACCCGTCTCGAGGATATTCTTGTCCAAGTCGTACGGGCAAAGACCACTACAACCAATGTGCTCATCGGTCTCCAGCAGGAACATCGGCCAATACTGAATTCCGTGCTCCCGATGGCAGGCAATCTCCCGCTCCAAACGCTTGCGGATCCCTTCAGCCGACAGACGACCGCCATCGACGAGGAAACGCGTCACCTCCGGGTCTCCCCACTGGGTGGTGGCGATACCGAGGTCGTCTTCCGACCATCGGCGAAAGCCCAGCCGCTCGGTTCGTAGGAAGTATTTGTCCACGGGCATTTGGATCAGCTAGACACGACTTGCGCCGCGGATCAACCACACGGATGATTCGTCGCGCATGCTTTACCGAATCCTGGGTCTCCTGTTTTTGGCTTCCGTTTCCATGGCGGTACCCCGACCGAACGTCCTCTTCATCGCCATCGATGATTTGAACGACTGGATCGGTTGCCTGAACGGACACCCCCAAGCGCTCACACCGAACATGGACCGTCTGGCCAAGCGCGGCGTGCTGTTCAGGAACGCGCACTGTGCCGCGCCGGCTTGTTCGCCATCGCGGGCGGCGGTGTTCACCGGTCTCATGCCGCAGAACAACGGCGTGTGGGCCAATCGTCAGCCCAAGCTCGAGAAGAAGTATCGCGATCCGTTTCTGCTCCCGATGTCGTTCAAAGCAGCGGGATACCGCACCCTGGGCACCGGCAAGCTGCTGCACTCCAAGGGCAAGGCGGCTTTTGAAGATTACTTCCGCACCGAGCAGCGCTGGAGTCCGATCACCAAAGATGCCGCGAATTACACCAAGGACGAACTCCCCAGCAAGGGCACGGACCAGCCACGACATATCGTGCGGCATCGCAACCAGACCTACATCCTCCCACTCAATCGCATGCCGTCCGATCGCCGACCCATCGAGTCGGGTGGTGAATCTTTCGACTGGGGTCCGTGGGATGCGCCTGACAGCGACTTCGGCGACACCCTCATCACCGATTGGGCGATCGAAAAACTGCGGCAGCCAACCGACGAGCCACTCTTTCTGGGCGTCGGCTTTTACCGCCCGCATCAACCGCTCTATGCGCCCACACGTTTCTTCGATCGGTTCAGGAATGATCCCGGCAAGCTGCCGCCGATTCTGCGGAACGACCTCGATGATCTCAGTTCCATCGCGAAGCAATGGGCACTTGAACCGATCACCTCCGGAGCGCACTCCACCGTGGTGAAGTTCAAGCAATGGCGTTCCGCCATCGAAGCCTATCTTGCCTGCGTGACCTACGTGGATCATGAGATCGGTCGCCTGCTCGATACGCTGGACCGGTCAACCTACGCCGACAACACCGTCGTCGTTCTTTGGTCCGATCACGGCTGGCAACTGGGCGAGAAAGAGCACTGGGGCAAGTGGACCGGTTGGGAGCGCTCCACGAGAGTTCCGCTGATCATCGTGCCGCCCAAGCACGCGGCCTTCGCCAAAGACAAGGTCTGCGACGATCCGGTGAACCTCATCGACCTTTACCCAACTTTGGTTGAACTGTGCCGAGTGCCGGCACCGAAGCACCAATTCGACGGTCGATCATTGGTGCCAAACCTGAAGCAACCATCCAGACTCACCGGTCGGACATCCCTGACGATGTTCAATCCCGGCAATTGCTCCCTGCGCACGGACCGCTGGCGTTACATTCAATACAATGAGGGATCCGAGGAACTCTATGACCTTAAGGACGATCCCAATGAGTGGCACAATCTGGCAGCAAAGCCGAAATACGCTGAAACCAAGCGCGGCTTGGCGAAGCGATTAAGCGAAAGGCTCGCGACACTCCAAGGACAGTGATCCTGCTCGCTGCTACGAGAAGATTGACGTCACCGGCGTACCCTTGGTGAGCAGGACCGGGCGGCCTTGTTGATCGCGGATGATCGTGTCCGGCGGGATGCCAAAGGCATGATAGATCGTCGCGCCCAAGTCATCCGGTGAAACCGGTTTGTCGGTGACGTAGGCGGCGTGTTTATCCGTCTCGCCGTAAACCTGACCGCCTTGCACACCGCCCCCAGACAGCACGATCGAATAGGCATTCGGCCAGTGATCCCGACCGGCGTTCTTGTTGATCTTCGGCGTGCGTCCGAACTCGCCGAGCACGACGACAAGCGTTTCATCGAGCAATCCACGCGAGTCCAGGTCCTCCAACAACGCGGAGTAGGCGACATCAAATGACGGGCAGCAATACGGTGCCGTGATCATGTCGAAGCCCTTGTTGTAGCCACCGCATACTTCCTTGTCGCTGCCGTGGTTGTCCCAGAGATTAAACTGACAACCGTCCTTGCCGTAGAAGGTCCAGAAGACGTTTACCATCCGGACACCGGATTCGACCAGGCGACGGGCGAGGAGGAAACTTTGACCATACTCGTTGCGACCATAGCGATCGCGGAGTTGTGGCCTTTCGCGATTCAGATCGAAGGCCTTCTTCGCGCGATCGGAGGACAACATTGAAAACGCCTTCTCGCGATAGGATCCCATCTCATCAGGGATGGTGCCGGACAAGGCCTGATCAGCGGCGGCCTCGATGTTGGATACCAAGCCGGACCGCGACCGGAGGCGTTCGGCACTCAGCCCCTCCGCTGGATCCAAGGCGGTCACTGAGAGATCCTTGTCACCGAGTGAATCGTTCTTCTCCGCATCCACACAGAACGAATCGTATGCCGGACCCAAGAACCCGCCGGTTTGTCCCTTGTAGAATCTCGCTCCGGTTGTGAAGTGTCGCGGCAAAGTCACCCAAGCCGGCAGTTCACCCGGCGCGCCCATGAGGTTCGTCAAC
>JBMYQZ010000354.1:0-6132 GCA_049601855.1 Limisphaerales bacterium
GGCGCTGCGGCTGTCGTCGAACTGGCCAAGCGCGGTGCTGACATCGCGGTCAACGGACGTCACGACGATGAGGATGCCGCCCGGGTGCAGACTGCGGTCGAAGCGCATGGCCGCAAATGCGAGTTGATCATTGCCGACGTCTCGATTCCCGATGAAGCCTCCCGTTGCGTGAAGGATGCGGTCGCTCAAATGGGACGGGTCGACGCTCTGGTGCACGCGGCCGGTGGTCTCGTTGCCGGCGGTTTGCTGGAAGTTTCAGTCGACGACTGGATGAAAGGATTTGATACACACATTCATGCGTTGTTTCACCTCGCTCGCGCGGCTGCGCCGGAGATGAAGAAGGGCGGCGAAGGAGCGATCATCACGATTTCATCGACGGCGGGTAAATTGGGCTGCCCCACACACATCGCCTACCAGACCGTGAAGGGTGCGATTCCGCAATTCACACGCGCACTCGCCCGTGAATTGGCGGAGGACAACATTCGAGTCAACTGCGTGGCGCCGGGCGTGATTCGCACCCGTTTTCACAAGGACATGCCCGAGGAGGTTTTCCGGAACAATCTCGACAATCGCATCCCGCTCCATCGGGAAGGCACGGTCGATCAGGTTGCGACCCTGATCGGCGAACTTGTCACCAATGACTACATCTGTGGCGATACCATTACCATCGACGGCGGGCTTACGAGTCGGATTGCCTGATCAGGCGAGACGGTCCTTGAGCTGGTCGACCCAGTGGGCTTCCGGGAGAGCGTAGGGACGGAAAGTTTCGGAGTGGCCTTCCTGCTCGTTGTAGTAGATCGCCCGGTGAAGGCCGAGATTTCCGGCGGCCGGGGAATCGATCAGCGTGGCGGAATCGTTGGCGCTCATCTGGAAGAGGATCTTCATCTCGAATTCGCCCTGGGCTTTTCGGCTGATGGCTCGATTGACGTTGTTGAGCGTGTCGATGGAGGCGATCACGTGCATGCCGTAGCCGGCGCCCTCGGAGATGATGGAATTCAGGGCAGTACCAGGTTCAACGCTGGAGCTGTCGTCGTCCGTGGAGAATCCAAAATCTTCCTCGTAGCGGAGTTTCTTAAACATCTGCATGCCGTAGACGATGATGAACGTCCGGCGCGGCTTCTCGGCGTTGCCATCCATGCGTTTTTGAAAATCCTGGTGCAGGTCGGTGAAGACATTTCCGAGATCGCCGGCCATGGGGCGCTCGATTTCATGGGGCAGTGACTCGATCACGCGATCAAGATAGTTGCGCTGAACGGAATCGGGGGCGGATCCATCGACGAGGACAATACGCAGGGTTTCCGCGGGAAATTGTGCGCAGAGCGACACGAGTGCGAGAGAGACGATGCTCAAGGTCGATTCGTCGCGTTGGCCGACGATCATCAGGTTGTTGCCGCTTTGCTGGGCGAAGCTGGCCTGGGTCGGGCCCTTGATGGAATTTGGCGCGCCGAGATAGATGCCGACGGAACTGGGTGCGGATTCGACGGAGGCCTCGATCTTGGTGGCCAGTTCGCGGTTCTCGCAGACATCTGCCGGAGCATTGCCTTCGAACACGATCGGGCGTTCGTATTCGCGTCCCAACGCGGCGGCGTGGTCGGAGACCTTCTGCAGATAGGCGTCGCGTATCTCGTCGGAGAGCCAGACAACTTGAAAGGGGCTGTTGCCCTCGATGGTGCCGGCGGAATCGTTGTAGATGCCTTCGCCGGGACGAGTCAGGTGGCGGGCGGCGGGGTTGGTGTCGTCGAGGATGATGTAGGAGTCGGCTTCGTTGCAGGCCAGCGCGATACGAATGACCATCTGGCCCATCGTGGGGCGGGGGAGGGTGTGAGCGCCGCCGAGCGTCTGGGAACCGAGGATCACGTGGATGCCGAAGGCACGACCTTGGCGGACGATGCGATCGAGCAGGAGCGCGGCATTTTGTGAGACGCGATCGTCTTCGGTAAACAGTTCCTGGAATTCGTCAATCAGCAGCAAACTGCGTGGCATGGGTTCGTCGGGAGCGGCAGCCTTGAAACCGGCGACATCCTGCACACCGAGTTTGCGGAACATGTCACCCCTTCGCTTGAGTTCCTCGTCGACGCGTTGCAACACGCTGAGACCAAATTCGCGATCACTCTCAATCGCGATTACCTTGGCGTGCGGCAAGGCGTGCTGGGCGTAGCACTTGAACTCGACTCCCTTCTTGAAGTCGATCAGGTAGAACTCGACCTCCTCGGGGCTACTCCAAAGCGCGAGGTTGGTAATCGCCACGTGGAACAAGGTCGATTTACCGGAGCCGGTCTTGCCGGCGACCAGCGCGTGTTGGCGCGTGTCGCGGCCGATCGCGAGATACTGCAACTTTGTCGCCCCCGTGCGGCCGACGGGCACCGCAAGTTCCTTGGTGGTTTCGGTGGTCCATATTTGATCGTCGGACGGCACAACCTCTTCGAAGGGAACTTCGATACGATTGGAATCTTTGCTCGCTCGCCCGAGGTGGTGAACGAACTCGATGAACTCGTCCGCGGAGGGTGGGGTTGCGAGTTGGGGGTTGGCTCCGGCGATATAGCGGCCGTCGAGAACGATCTCGTTTCCAAAGGAGACACGAACGGAGTTTTGTTGGAGATCATCAGCCTCAAAGTCCTGCGGCAATTGTTTGCGCTTGTCGTGGTGGATCAGGGTAAACACACCGCAGCGCGCTCCACTGGAGGCAATGCTCTGCAATCGCCGGGCGGCGACTTCGGTGAAGCCGGTCGGGAATCCGGCGACCACCACGAAATGGTACTTTTCAGCGATCTTGCCGGCCTTCTCGTTGTACTCGGTGATCGTTTCATATTCATTGCGAAGATACATCTGAATCACCTTTTCCATGTGTTCATTCAGGTCCTTCAATCGCGCTTCGATCTGGGCGGACTCCGTCCAGATGCGGCTGTTGATCAGGCTCTCTTCGTAATCGGCCAGATGCATCACCCCGGCGAAGTTTTGTCCGAGACCGATCGGATCGATGATCGTGAAGCTCAATCGTCCCGGAGGCGCTGTGGCGAGCAGTCGCAGGATGACGTTGTTCATCGTGGTGTGAACCTCATCCGGAACCGCATTGTTCGTTTCGATCAGCAGGGAACCGGTGTCAGGCAGGCAGAGATTCAGCGGCAGTGAGAAGTTTTGTTCGACCGGCAAGGCGAGGTCTTCGTGCTGCGGTTGGGCCTCGGTCATGGCTGCGATATCAATGGCCAACTCGCCAAAGGAAGCGCCGAGCGCGAAGGAACGGGGAGGAGTCCAGTTCGCCAGGTATTCGGGCGACCAGGCAGGGAAGAACGGATCGGTTGCTTCGCGGGCTTCGGTGATCGTCTGTTGTAACTCCTGCCAAACGCCGTTCCATTCCGCGACGAGCGCGTCCCAGTTTTCGGCCAGTTCGGCGTCCAGGAATTGAAATTTACGGGCGAAACCCTCGTTCTCCCGCCGGGTCTCTCGCTCCACCTCGTCATGGATGGCTGCGATGAAATCCTCGTGCTGTTGGTCCCTGGATTGAACGAGCCGTTCGTATTGTGCGGTCCATTCCTGGTGCAGGCGCTGGGCCCGACCTTCCGACCCTTCGTGGTCCTCTTCTCGGAGTCCGGAAGCAGAATGTTTGACCCCCGCCATGAAATCATCCTGCTCCTTTTCTACGTCATCAAATTCGGCTTGGATGCGGATGAGGTCGATTTCGCAACGTTTGGCCGAATATTCGTCCGCCTTCTTTTGATATTCCCGGGTGGTGGCCAGCGCGATGGCAGTTCCTTCCACGGCCTCCCAAGTCCGGTTCCGTGCAACCTGGTTCAACACGCAAAACAGTATGATGGAGAAGATATAGGCACCGCCCGTGGCGTAGAAATGATTCTCCCCCATTTTCTGTTCGTAGAAATGATATCCTACCGCGCCCGCGATCGCTGTGATCACGAGAAGGAAGAAGAAGAGCGGAATCACCCGGAACATTTTGGCGACGCCGCGCGCCTGATACAGATCCATCCCGTCGTGAGTCTGTTGACGAATATCTTCCACGATCTCCTTCAGCTCATACTCATCGGACTTTTTATCAGGTGATTCGATTTCCTCGGGTTCGACATTCTCGAGTCGAGGCAGGAATCCGGGATAACGCCGATAGAGTCTCTTTGCGCGCGTTGCGGTTTCTTCAATTCGAACGTTTTCCTCCTTGATCCACTTCTCGAATTCTCGACGCTCCTTATGTGTGCCGTCCGTGTCAGTGTCTCTTTTCTTCGTGGCGACGAGCATCGCCTTCTGAACTTTGTACTGCTCCTTGTCGGCGGCATCCTGGATCCGCTGAGACATTCCCTTTTCGGAATTCTCCTGCGCTTTATCGATCCGTGCGTTGCGCATCTGAAAACGCTCCGCTTGATGCAGTTTCAGGTTCTCATATTGTTCGGTAGCACGTTTGAGGGCGCCGTCCGAATCCTCTTTCAACTCTCGCAGCGCCGTCGCCAGTTGGGCATCCAGCTTGCCTTTGCGATGTTCGTAGTCGGACCAGATCTCCGTCTCCCGTTCGGCGGTGCTGGCGATCGTGTCCCGCGCCCGCTGGGCGACGTCGAGCATGGATTGGACGGTGGAAAACCTACTCACAGTCTTGGCGAATCTTGCTTACAATTTCATCCAGCTTGCTGATCACGTTGGAAGCGTGATCCACGCTGGAATTGATTTCATCCAGAAATTCGACCTCGAAGTCCCGGGCCTTGCTGTCGCGCCAAGTCTCGTGCGTGTCATGCCATTGATTCAACAGGTCGCCGGTGATCGACCGCAGGCGTGATTTGCTCGCATTTAAGCTCATTCGGATTCTTCTTCCGGTTTCTCTTCCGTCTCGCCGGCGGCAGCCGTTTCCGGCTCAGTGCCGCGAGACACAGAAGGTGCCCCGCCGCCAGCGATCGGGTTGTTGATGCGTCCATAGGAATCGAGGAGTCTGACGGTCTCCCGCAGATACGCCACGCCCTTTGGCAATCGGGCGCTCAGCAGCGCATCCATTCTGGAGAGCTGCTTGGCCACGGGCATGACCACGCTGTCGAATTCCCGGATCCAGTGCTTCACGGTCTTCAGCTTCCTCTCCGCTTCTTCTAAGGCTCGCTTCGCGCGATTCACCGCCATCTGCTGTAGCATCGTGTCTCCCGTATAATCGGAGAGCCGCGCGGTCATCAGTTCGTGCTTGGCTTCATCCAGTTTGCGCAGGCGCTTCTTGAGTTCGAGTTGCCAATGGGGGATGCGATCGTGCTCCAACCAGTATCGGAGTTTCTTCACATCGTTGCCGACGTCGTCGATCGTAACCTTTCCCTTTTCGAGAAAAATAATCAGCGCTGAGCGAAAGCGCTCGATCGCATCGATCGATCTGACGTTGGCGACCTCCGACATGGTCAACGCTGTCCGAGATATTCCTCGATTCGCTGGGCCTTGCGCATCAGGTAGGGCGTGAAGCGATTGGAGCTCTCTGCGAACTTCTTCAGCGTCTTCATCGTCTGGATAAATTCATCGGCGAACTTCTCGTGTTCCTGGTCCTTCCAGGTGTCGCCCAGCGCCTTGAAGCGGGCGGTGATTGAGCCCATTTGATTTTGCAGGTCGGTGTTGAAGCGGTTGAGCTCCTCGGCAAAGCGCCGCACCTGCTCTGGATCCATGATTGCCTGTGGCATAGCGTTCCTTCGGGGTGAATGGTTGGTGGGGATTGAACTGAATTCGAATGACCGACACGAGCCTTTTCAATGCCCCGTGGTTTTCTACCAGCATGCGCCCCTCGCAACCGGGTGCAATACGGGATTTGCCCGGTTACTCTGCGGGTAGAGGTTCGGAGACCCGTTCGATGGAACTGGCCTTTCCGGTCGCCGGGTCGAACTCCACGATCGCGCCCTTCAGGACGACGTCATTCTTGGCCACGGGAAAACGCCGCGGTTGGCTCGTCAGAAAACGTTCGATGATCGGTTCGATCTCGCGACCGAGGACGCTTTCCTGCGGCCCGGTGAAACCGGCATCGCACAGAAATGCCGTTCCGCCGGGGAAGACCTGTTCGTCGGCGGTTTGAACGTGCGTATGCGTTCCGATCACCGCGGTGACCTGGCCGTCGAGGAATCGGCCCATGGAGATTTTTTCTGACGTGGTCTCACCGTGCACGTCCACGAGGATATTGGG
>JBMYQZ010000355.1:0-6116 GCA_049601855.1 Limisphaerales bacterium
GTAAACAGTGATCAGTAATCGGCAATTACTCCGCGCGAGCCGCGGCCCAACTGAACACTGATTACCGAAAACTGATTGCTGAACCCATGATTGTCCCGGTCAACGTCCATTCCAGCCAGTTCCCTGAGCAACTTCAGCAGGAGCTGTTGGAATCGTTCCGGAGCCGGAAGATCAACCACAAGTTTCACTACGAAACACGTGGCCAGGCCCAACGCTGGCTGCGGGTGCATGACAAGTATTCCCCCTCGCGTACGGACGACGAGACGAAGCAGCAGTTCGTCGAGGTGTTCGCTGCCGCCAGCAAGTTTGTCGAAAAACCAGCGGTGCACATCATCGGCCTCGGTTGCGGAGGCGGCACCAAGGACATCATGCTCGTGGAGCATCTGCGTCGCCTCGGCAAGATGATCGTCTATTCGGCCTGTGACTCCAGTGTCCCACTCGTTCTGACCGCGCAGCAGAAGGCCCTCGCCATTCTCGACGAACGCCACGTCCACGACCTGGTCGCCGACTTCGTGGCCGCCGAAGACCTGAAGCGAACCTTCATTACCCAGACGACCGGGAATTCTACCCGGATCATCAATTTCCTGGGGATGATTCCAAACTTCGAACCGGCCGACATCCTTGCCCGTATCTCCACCCTGCTCCGCCCGAATGACATTCTGATCTTCAGCGCCAACCTTGCGCCCGGTGACGACTATCGCGCGGGTGTCGAGAAAGTGCTCCCGCAATACGACAATGAGGAAACCCGCCATTGGCTGATGTCTGTCCTCAACGACCAGGGAATTGATTTCATCGATGGCGATCTGAAATTTGAAGTGGAAGAAGTCGAAGCGAACGGACTGATCCGCGTCGTGGCCAAGTTCCACTTCAACGTCGACAAAACCATCACCATCGACGACGAAGAGTTTCCTTTTGCCGCGGACGATACCATCCAGGTCTTCTTCTCCTATCGCCACACGCCCGAAACAGTTCGCACCTGGCTCGGCAAGGAATCGATCGAAGTGGTCGACGAACGCATCACCGCCGGCGGCGAAGAAGGCATCTTCATCTGCCGCAAAAACGCCCACGATCCGAAGGGGTGAACCGCGAATCCTAGCGGTGGCTTTCAGCCGCCGATGAACGCGCGCTCCCGCGACAGATCACGGTCTTGGAGGGATGGGAAAGGCCTTCAACTGACGTCCCACATGATGGCCTACCGCCATCAATGCCACATCGTGAATGATCGCGATCCACCATCTGCCGGGATGCGCATCCGCCGCGACCGAGCCCAGGCATTTTGAACCGTGAGAAGCTTCATTCGGCAGCAGGACTGTTTGGTGGAAAACTCAGTGGCGATTCAGATATCGCTGAAACACCTGGCCTCCTCGCGACAAATTACCCGAAAGCCTATGATACTCCGGCGCATTAGGAATTGAATCCGTTGCGTGAATTCGGGGTCTCATCTGCCCATTTTTGACAAACAGCCCTTTTTGACCGGCTTTTTGGTTTCCAAAATTCCGCTCAATTGGTATCCGAGCCGACTCCATTTTACCGAAATACAATCCAAGATGCGTAAAACCACCTCGATCCTCCTGACGTTGCTTCTCGCAATGGCGTTCACGGCCCCGGCCAACCCCGTCATTTACAAGGCAGGCAAACCCGCCAAAGGCAAGAAGCTCGTCTTCATCGCCAGTGACCACGAATACCGCTCGGAGGAAACCCTCCCGGCGCTCGCCCGCATCATGGCCGTGCATCATGGTTTTGACTGCACCGTCCTCTTCGGTCTCGACGAGAATGGCGAGATCAAGGCCGGTGCTTCCAACATCCCCGGGCTTGAAGCCCTGAAGGATGCCGATGGCGCGGTCATCTTCACCCGTTTCCTCGCTCTGCCGGTAGAGCAGATGAAGCATATCGATGATTATCTCAATCGTGCCGGGCCGGTCGTCGGGTTGCGTACCGCCACCCATGGCTTCAACTACCCGAAGACCAAGGAGTCGGATCCCTACTTCAAATATCACTTCCGCTACAACGGCAAGGACTACAACGCCGGTTTCGGTCACCAGGTCCTCGGTCAAAGCTGGGTCGGTCACTACGGTCGCAACCACCAGCAGAGCACGCGCATCACGATCATCGACAAACAGAAGAAGAACCCGATCCTCCGCGGTGTGAAGGACGTCCACGTCCAAGCCGGAGGCTACAATGCCGAACCGCAGAAAGACTGGAACATCCTCACCATGGCGCAGCCGCTGATGACCATGGACTTCGACGGCAAGCCCGACGCCACCAAGCCGCCGATGGCCAGCGAATGGACCCGGATGTATTCCGGCAAGGGTGGCAAGAAAGGCCGCGCCTTCACCTCTCTCTACGGTGCCTCCGAGGACATCCTCAATCCCGGCTACCGTCGCCTGATTGTCAACGGCATCTACTGGTCCCTCGGACTCGAAGACAAGATCAAGAGCGACTCCAAGATCGACTTCGTCGGTCCCTACAAGCCGAACACCTTCAGTGGTGGCAACCGGGAAGCCAAGGGCATCAAGCCCGCCATGTATGCCAGCCTGAAAAGCCCGGTGCCGGCGAACAACAACACGGCTCCCCCGAAGAAGCCCGCCAAGAAGAAGCGCGAGCCCCGCAAGAAGAACAACAAGAAGGAAACTCCCAAGAAGAGCGCATCCAAGACGCTTGCCACCGGCAAGCCGGCGCAGTTCGTCCGCATCGAAATCTCTGGCAATAAACGCATCCTCACACTCGCAGAAGTTGAAATCATCAGTGGCGGCAAGAACATCGCCAAGGGCGGCAAAGCCACGCAGTCCACGACCCATGGTGGTGCCGGTGCCAGCAAGGCCATCGACGGAAACAAGAGTCCCGACTGGGGCAAAGGCGGACAGACTCACACTCTCAACGCCGGCGCGAAGACAGCTTGGTGGGAAGTCGATCTCGGCAAGGCGCAGGATATCGAGAAGATCCAGGTCTGGAATCGCCAGGGTTTTGAAGATCGCCTCGACGGAATGACGCTCCAACTCCTCGACGCGAAGCGCAATCCGGTGTTTGAACAGAAGGATATCCGGGCCGGTGAAAGCATTGTGGTCGACATCAAGAAGAAGGGCAAATTGACCTACCTCAACTACGCTGGCAAAGCCGGCAAGGCCCGCAGCAAGGGCCGCGTCCAACCCACCGACGTCCAACCCGAACTCGCCGAGGTCCCCGCCAACCACAAGGACAAGCTCCCCTTCAAATTCCAGAAAGGCGACACCATCGCCATCCTCGGCAACGGCCTCGCCGATCGCATGCAGCACGACGGCTGGACCGAGACGCTCCTTCAGAGCGAACTGAAGAATAAGCAGGTTGTCTTCCGCAACATGAGCCTCACCGGTGATCGTCCGAACAAATACCCGCGCAGCAAGGGCTTCACCCCGATGACCGCGTATCTCCAGCATGTGAAGGCCGACGTCGTCTTCGCCATGTTCGGTTACAACGAATCCTTCGACGGACCCGCCAAGGCTGGTGACTACCAGAAGCTCCTCGTTGAATTCGTGAAGACCACCCGCGGCTCAAAGGCCAACGGCAAGACCTTCCCGCGCATCGTGCTCTTCAGCCCGATCGCCCATGAGGATCTGAAGGATCGCAACCTCCCGAACGGCCGCGCCAACAACAAGAACCTCGCCGCCTACACCAAGGCGACCGAAGCCGCCGCCAAAGAAGCCGGAGTCGCCTACGTCAATCTGTATAACCCGTCCCTGAAGCTCTACGCCGACAGCGATGAACCTCTTACCCTCAACGGCGTTCACCTGAACGCCGAAGGCAACCGTCGCCTCTCGGAAGTCATCGCCAAGGCCCTGCTCAAGAAAGACGTCAGCGCCTCCGCTTCCCTCGAAGGCCTGCGCGAAGCCGTCCTCGACAAGAACTGGCACTGGCACAACCGCTACCGCGCCACCGATGGCAACGATGTCTGGGGCGGCCGCTCCACGCTCAAGTTCGTCGACAACCAGTCGAACGCCGAAGTGCTTCAGCACGAACTCAGCATGCTCGACAAGATGAGCGCCAACCGCGACGAGCTCATCTGGGCCCGTTCTGCTGGTAAGAAGTTCAAGGTCGACGACAGCAACGTCGCCAAGCCAATCAAGGTCATCTCCAACGTCGGCGGCGGCAGCAAGAGCTCCAACGCCACGAAGGAAGGCAACCTGAAATACGTGAGCGGTGAAGAAGGCGTCAAGAAGATGGCCCTGAGCCCCGGCTACGAACTCAATCTCTTCGCCGATGAAAAGATGTTCCCCGAGTTGGTCAATCCCGTGCAGATGCAGGTCGACACCAAAGGTCGTCTCTGGGCTGCTGCCTGGCAGACCTACCCGAAGTGGGAACCGCTCAAGGAAATGAAGGACGCGCTCCTCATCCTTCCCGATGACGACGGCGACGGCAAAGCCGACCGTGTGATCGAATTTGCCCGCGTCCACAACCCGCTCGGTTTCGAGTTCTGGAACGGCGGCGTCATCGTCACCTCCATGCCTGATATCCTGTTTCTGAAGGATACCGACGGCGACGACAAGGCGGACGTCCGCTACGTCCTCTTCCAAGGCATCGGTTCCTCCGATACGCACCATGCCGCCAACAATCTGATTTACGGACCCGACGGCGGCATCTACTGGCAGAGTGGCATCTTCCTCCAGCACAACCATGAGCATCCATGGGGACCAAACCTCGCCGCCACCCAGTCCGGTATGTATCGCTTCGATCCACGGCGCTACACCATCGCCCTTCACGGCGCCAACAGCCCCAACCCCCATGGCATCTCCTTCGACTACTGGGGTTACCACTACGCCACCGACGGCACCGGCGGTCGCGCTTACCAAGTCCGCCCCGAAGGCAAGAGCTGGAAAATGCACCCGCTCCTGACCAAGGAAGTCCGCCCAGTATGCGCCAACGAAATCATCTCCAGCACCCAGTTCCCGGATGACGTCCAGGGCGACATCCTTATCTGTAACGCCATCGGCTTCCTGGGGCTCAAGCAGTACAAGCTCGATCGCGACGGTGGCACTGAAACGACCGTCACCCAAGGCCGTGGCAAGAACGCCAAGAAGATCACCACCACGACCAAGTTCGGCGAAGTTTGGGGCACGCCGAACGGCGGCGACCTGAAGGTCACCAAGATCATGCCCGACGGCAGCAAGATCACCGAGGAATCCAAAGGTCTCATGATGAGCGGCGACAAGAACTTCCGCCCCACCGACGCCATCTTCGGTGAAGACGGCGCCCTCTACGTCTCCGACTGGCACAACGCCATCATCGGACACATGCAGCACAACGTCCGCGACCCGAACCGCGATCACCAGCATGGCCGCATCTATCGCCTCGTCGCCAAGGGCCGCCCGTTGCAGAAACCGGTCAAGATTGACGGCCAACCCATCGCCGCCCTGCTCGAAAACCTCAAGCACCCGGTCAACGGCGTCCGCCATCGCACCCGCGTCGAACTCAGCGAACGCGACAGCAAGAAAGTCATCCCCGCCACCAGGAAGTGGGTCGCACAGTTCGATCCCAAGAAGACCGAAGACGCCCACCACCTGCTCGAAGCCCTCTGGGTCCACCAGCAGTTCAACGTCCGCAACGGCAAACTGCTCAACGACGTCTTGAAATCTCCCGAGCCGCACGCCCGCCAGGCCGCGTTGACCGTGCAACATCACTGGTACAACGCCGACCCCGCCGCCGGCGCTGGCCAGACTGAGGAGAAGGTCGTCGAAGTCGTCAAGAAGTCCGGCATCCTCTCGGACACCAAAGACCTCACCACGATCCGCATCGCAACCGTCGTGGAGAAGATGAAATACGACACCCCCGAGGTCACCGTGAAAGCCGGCAAGAAGATCAAGCTCATCTTCGCCAACCCCGACTTCATGCCTCACAACATCGTGATGGTGAATCCCGGCCAAGCCAACGCCGTCGCCATGCAGGCCATGACCCTCGGCGCCAACGGCTTCGCCGTGGGCTTCGTCCCGGACAACAAGGAAATCCTCTGGGCCAGCAAGTTGCTCGACCACGGCAAGGAACAGATCATCGAATTCACCGCCCCGACCAAGCCCGGTGACTATCAGCTGGTCTGCACCTTCCCCGGCCACCACCTCCTCATGCGCGGCGTGATGCATGTGAAGTAA
>JBMYQZ010000356.1:0-6093 GCA_049601855.1 Limisphaerales bacterium
CGGCCCTTCGAATTCACAAGTCAACCGCGGCTCATTTCTTGGCCAAAGCCTTGCCTACGGCTGCTTCCAATGCGTGCCCGCGCAGATTCTTGGCGATGATCTTGCCATCCGTGCCGATCAGGTAGGTGGCAGGAATCGAGTTCACACCGTAACGCTGGGCGAGCTTGTTCTTCCAACCGTTGCCATCATAGAACTGCGGCCAAGGCATTTTATTTTCCTTGAGGAATTCGTCGAGGCGCCCCCGATCGGAATCAAGACTGATACCGATGACCTCGAAACCGGTCTTGTGATACTTATTGTAAGCCTTGGTCACATTCGGCATTTCCGCGACGCAGGGCCCGCACCAAGTTGCCCAGAAATCAACCAACACAACCTTGCCCTTGAACTGACCGATCGAAAGCGGCTTGCCAGCCAGATCCTTCTCCTTGAAGTCAGGAAAAGTTTTTCCTTCGGCCATATTCGCCTGGACCTTCAACATCTCCCGGCGCGACTCGAGGACCTCGATAATGCGCTCGGCATCCTTGCCAAACTTGGTATCTGGGAAGTCTTTCTTCACCTGTTTCACCATCGGAATGGCGGAATCAACATCCTGGAACACCTCGACGTAGAGCATCGCCTTGGTGAAGAGAATCTGCGCAACAGCGTCCGTTTTCTGGCCCTCGTATTTCTTAAGGAGCACGTCAAATTCCTTGATTTCGGACGCAAGCGACTTGGCCGTGCGGTTACCTTCACCGATGCCGGTCTTGATCTTTTCGATCAAGGCCTTTCGATCCGCATCCGGATCGCCGGCGAAAGTCGAGGAGGCCGCCAACAAGGCGCCCACGAGGAGGAAAGTCTTCAATAGTTTCATGATAGGATGGTTCTGTTCGTTTCTAAAAGCGCTGGATCAACTCACTGTGTCTGACTCCACGCAAGGCAATTCGTTCAAAGCTGTTGGACGCGCAAGCGCGTTACTTATTTCCGCGAATTATGGAAAGCATCCACGCAGCGAATACCGTCGAGCGCTGCACTGACAATGCCGCCAGCGAATCCCGCGCCCTCACCGCAGGGATAGAGTCCGCTGACGTCGGGATGCTGCAACGTCTCCCCGTCCCGCGGAATGCGAACGGGTGAACTGGTGCGCGTTTCAAATCCAACGAGGTTCACATTATCGACGAGGTAGCCGGGCTTTTGATTGCCGAAAATACTCAGGCCGGTGCGCAACCGATCCACGATTCCCTGCGGCAGTAATTCGTCAAGGCGGGCCGAGGTAATTCCCGGACGGTAGCTCGTCTCGGGCAGTTCCTTGCTCTTCACTCCCGCGATGAAATCTTTCGCGCGCTGTCCCGGCGCCCCCTGCCCGCCGCCTCCGGCTTCGTGGGCCCTGCGTTCCAACCTCTCTTGGAAAGCGACGCCGGCCATGACTCCGTACTTGGATTGAAAATCGGCAGTGTCCTCCGGCTCGACCGTCACCACCATGCCACTGTTGGCGAAGGGTGAATCTCGCTTGGCCAGGCTCATTCCGTTCACCACGACTTCACCGTTCGCCGTGGCCGCGGGCACGATGAATCCACCCGGACACATGCAGAACGAATGCACTCCACGATCCTTAATCTTGGTGGCCAGCCGATAACTCGCGGCCGGAAGCAGTTCTGACCGTTCTTCACCGGGGCCGAGGTGATACTGAATCGTGTCGATCGCCGGCTGCGGATGTTCGATTCGAACACCAACCGCGAAAGGCTTTTGCTCCATGCGGATACCTTCGGCCAGCAAAATACGATAGATATCACGAGCCGAGTGCCCAGTCGCAAGAATGACAGAATCACCGCGGAACTCACGTCCATCCGCCGTGGTCACTCCGTGGAGACGTTCATGGTCGCGAATCAACTTCGTCACGCGTGCGCCGAAATGCACTTCTCCACCAAAGCGGATAGTGCTTTCGCGCATCGCCATCACGACGTTGGGAAGCAGATTGGATCCGATGTGCGGATGGGCATCGATCAGGATTCGTTCGGGCGCTCCATGGGCCACCAAGGTCCGATAGATATCAGCCATTGCCCCCCGTTTCTTCGCCCGAGTATACAGTTTGCCATCGGAGAACGTCCCTGCTCCACCTTCGCCAAAACAGTAGTTGGATTCCTCATTCACCCGCCCCTCGTTCAGGATCGGACGCAGATCAAAGCGACGCGCGGAGGCATCCTTGCCGCGTTCGAGAACGACGGGTTTCAGACCGAGTTCCAGACAACGAAGCGCCGCAAAGATCCCGGCCGGTCCACAACCGACAATGACGACGCGAGGAGCTGTCGCCGACACTTCTGGATAATCCGGCCGGGGCAGCGATTCAGCTGGCAACTCCTCATCGAGTCCCACTTCGAGGCGCAGTTGCACCTTGATCTGCCGCTGCCGCGCGTCGATGGAATGCTTGCGCAAGCGCAGATCTCGAATGCGCGCCGCTTCAACGCCCAGTTCCTGCGCCGCCGCTTCCCGCCAAGAGGCACGATCTTCCGATCGCTCCAGCGGCACAATGACATCGACTGTCACTTATCGACGCGCTTGAGGAACCCACCAATCGAAAGACTGGTGAACATCGCCAGATCCTGTTCGCCGGAAGCCACGATCACCGGTGACATTTCCGGCGGACGAATCTTGTGACAGCGTTTCAGCAAAGCCTTCATCGCTGGGACGGTGGACTTGTCGCCAATCAGTTCCACTGCCCTCGCAGCGTGCAGGACGTTGTTCATGTTTCTGTTCTTCAGCAGGCGCAGGAGCACCGGCAACGCCTGTTTGGTACGACCATGACGAGCCAACGCACTGGCAGCCTCGATCCGCACGGTGATCGACTTGTCTTGCAACGCTGCCGCAAGTTTCTCCATCGCCGCGGGGGAGAGCTTTTCGCTGCCCGCCAAGCCAATCAATCCCCAATAGCGGATAGCCGCACTCTTGCTGGCCAAGTTTTTCAGGAAATCTTCTTCCTTACCGACACCCACCTTGGCCGCGGCGGCATTGGCCCCACGAACCCGGGCCTTGTCGCTCCGCAACAACTCCCAAGCCGTGCCATCCTTGATCTGCTGCCAGGCAATGGTTTCGGGAATGAAGCCGTAGTCCTTGGATTCCCGAATGTGCACCGCGAGAGCTTTGCGCATTCGGCCTAATGTCTTCTTGTGCTTCGGATCGGTGGCCAGGTTTTTCAGATTCAACGGATCTTTCTGGCAGTCATAGAGTTCTTCCACGGGACGAGCGGGACCGGCGAAGTGCCACTGAGCCGCAGACATTTTCTGCTCGTCGGTCAGCCGATAGAACTCGTGGCGAATCTCCCCAAGATCAGGCCAGCCGGTGTATTGATTGTAGCCGAGGTGCGGCATGAAGTTGCGGATATAGAGATAACGCTTGTCGCGAACGGAGCGAGCCATGTCGCGCACTTCGTCCACACGATCGCGATGGCCGAAAACCATTGTGCGCGGTTTGACTGCCTGTTTACCAAGGAAGGGTTTGCCCTGCATCGCATCGGGAATGTCGACACCCGCGAGACTCAAGACGGTCGGCCCGAAATCGACAAAGCTAACGAGGCGCTTCTGCGTGGACCCCGGTTTACCGGAAGCGAGGTGTTGCCATTTTTCCGGAAAACGAATCATCAAGGGCACATGCATGCCACTGTCCAAGAGCGCGCGTTTGTGGCGGGGCATTCCTGATCCGTGATCGGAATAGAAAAATACAATCGTGTTGTCCGCCTGCCCATCCTTCTTCAAATCCTCCAGGATCTGCCCGACCTGCTTGTCCATCGCCGTCACCGAATCGTAGAAACGGGCGACCGTCTTGCGAACCACGGGAGTGTCCACGTAATACGGCGGCAAGGGTGCTTTCTTCGGATCGTGAATTTCACCGGGACTCAACATGCTTTGGACATCGGAAACAAACTTCTCGTGCGGCCACACCATGGTGCGGCTTTGGTGCGACGTCATCAGGTTGAACACGCTGAAGAAACGATCGCCCTTCTTCTTCCGCTGGTTGAAATGCGCCGTGCCGCTGCTTTCGTTCCAGGAAGCGTTGATGATCTCCTGATAGTTCGCGGTGTTGTAGTCCGTCTTGACGTTGTTCGAGGTGTAGTAGCCAACTTTGCGCAAGAGGGATGGAAAGCCGGTCATCGCTTTCGGGATCGGGAAAGCCGAACGCATGTTGTGCGTCCCCAGTGAGGGAGCGTAACAACCGGTGATCAAACACGAACGCGAGGGCGAACACACCGGCGCCGAGGCAAAGGCCAGGGTGTAACGTTCACTCTCCGTCGCGAGCGCATCGATGTTTGGTGTGCTCGCATACTTGTCGCCGTAACAGCCGAGCGTCGCGCTCATGTCCTCGGCCGTGATCCAGAGGATATTCGGTCGATCCTGGCCTTTCGCTGCCAACCCGCAGGCAAGCAAGAAGATCGTGATGATTTGTCGAAACAGCATGCGCGGAGCAAACCATGATTGGGTCGTCTTGCAAATCATGTTCCACCGCGAGAAAAACGCCCATGGACTCGCCCATCGCCAACACCCCGGAGCCGCCCTGCTACGCCGTGATTTTCACCTCCCGCCACGGAACCGACACCTAAGGCTACGGCGAAATGGCGGATCGGATGGTGGAATTGGCCGCCACGATGTCCGGTTACCTCGGAATCGAGAGCGTGAAAAACGACCAAGGCCAAGGCATCACCGTGTCGTACTGGGAGAACGAGGACTCGATCCGCAACTGGAAGGCAAACGCCGATCATCGCGTGGCCCAAGAAACGGGACGAAAACGCTGGTACGAAGAATACGCGCTGCGGATCGCGCGGGTGGAGCGGGCTTACGGGATGAGTCCGCGGGCTTAGGAATGGCGCGGCTTCGCTCCGCTCATCGACTTTGCGACGCTATCCATCAGCTGGCGTGACATGTTGAGCGAGCGCTCGAGGTCCTTGCGCAGAATGAGATTGGAAATCGCGGCGCCCGCGTAGTTGGCCACCGCCATCAGGAAGTTCAGATCCTCACTCGAAAACGCGCGGCTGGCACTCAGGTGATCCAGGCAGATCACGCCCACGATCTGATCAAGCCACATCAAGGGCGCGTAAAGTCCCGTCTCCAAGCCGAGCTTGTGCATGCTCTCGGTGGGATTCAGTTCCTGCTCCCGGCTCCAGATGAAGCCGATGCGTTTGGCCACGCAACGCCGCACCAAGGTCTGACTGATCGGCGGCGTCTTCTCCGGACGACTCGCGATCACATTGAAGCGATCACTGTTGTAATCGCGGATCAACACGGCACCACGCTCCGCCGCGGGAATGATCTGGGTGGCCCGGTTCAACAGCAGATCGGCCAGCGAATCAACATTGGGTTCGCCGGCAAAATGTTGCGGCAATTCGAACAGCATCGCCAATTGCTGCTTGGTCAGGCTCGCGGTGTCGTTGCCAAAGGAAGCTTTCGAATCGCCGGGACGCAACTCGGTCTTCACCTCCAGGTCCTTCGGCAGTTCCAAATCGCAGAATTCGCCTTCCTGCACGACGGCCCCATCGTCACGCAGGCGCAGCCACACGGTCCCACCCTTGGGGGGGCGGCGTGAAAGTTAAGAAAGTATCGCCAATACGAATGCGATCGCCTTCACCGATGGACGTGGGCGAACTGATCGACGTTCCATTCACCATCGTGCCCCAGGAGCTGCCCAAATCCTCGACCTCCAGCTTGGACCCCTTCAGCCGCACGGCCACGTGCCGACGCGAAATGCTGGGATCCGTCTCCAATTGGAGATCCACGTCGGAGTTCTTCTCTTTCCGGCCGATGATGATTTCGTCCTTGTCGATGACGTAGGATTTTCGACCACCGTCTTTTTCACATACGATCTGCATGGGAGGGTTCTAAGTGTGATCACGTATTCCCATATTATAATCATTTTGCTCTTACCCTGCAGAACCGGCTGCCATCATGGTGGCCGCCGCGATGAATGCACGTAGTCTCACCGTCCTCACCCTGATTGCACTGACCTTTGTAATTGCGCGCACGGACATCGATGTGCGTGCCCTGTGGCCAAGTCTCGTTGCAGTGGTTTCCGTGTTTCTGCTCCGCAGTGCCTTGAGCGGACTCCTGATTGGTGCCGCGGCCGGGGTCGTGT
>JBMYQZ010000357.1:0-6049 GCA_049601855.1 Limisphaerales bacterium
GATTGTCGTTTCCTCAAGTTTATCATTGGAAATCTGCAATACAGTAGCAATTACCGGACCCGGCTCAAGTGTCTAAGACCACTTTTAGCATCCAAGAAAAACCTACTCACCGCACCTAAGCCCTACCTGTTACGGATTCAACTGAAAGCCCAAAGCTAAATGGGCAAGCCGAGGGTCGGCTTGATCACCACAGTTCAAAAAAAGCAGCCCGGAACCGAAGCTCCGGGCTGCGCGAATTTAGAGGAATACTCCCTACAGGGTATGGCCGTCACCCGAAAGAGAGCAGGTCGGCGAACCGGAAACCGTGGTCCCGGCCGAGTAAGTACCGCCGCCCGGACATTCAGGTGATCGGCTGCTCTTCATGTACGCCAGCAGATCGGCCTGCGTCAGGCTGTAGGTGTCAGTGGCGATCTTCTTGTTCTCGAGCGCCCACTGCTGGACCGCACCATCAATCTGCTTCAGATTAGCGATACAGCTGTTCTTCTGCGCGGTGGCGCGAGCCTTGACGAAGTTCGGAATCGCGATAGCGGCCAACAGACCGATAATCGCAACCACGATCATGATTTCGACGAGGGTGAACGCACCTTGTTTCTTGCTATTGATTTTCATTTTGCTTGGTCTTTCCTGCCGGCGCGGATGGTGCAGAAGACGAGTTTATTTAATATTGCTGAGTTATCCGCGGAATTGTCGCCTGCGACCGGCCAATGACAGTTAGCAATATCGTGGCCATGTTCATCCATTCCTCATTTTTCCCAAAAGGAACAGCATCGCAGTCGTATACTACAGGGTGTGACCATCACCAGACAGTGAGCAGGTCGGCAGCCCCGTTACGGTGCTGCCGGCAGAATAGGTCCCACCACCTGGACACTCCGGCATCCGGCTGCTCTTCATGTGCGCAAGCAGGTCGCTTTGCGTGAGGCTGTAGGTATCCGACGCAATCTTCTTCTCCTCCAGTGCCCACTGCTGAATCACGCCATCGATGGCCTTCAGATTCGAGATGCAGGTGTTCTTCTGAGCCGAAGTCCGCGACCTCACGAAATTCGGAATCGCGATGGCTGCCAACAGGCCAATGATCGCGACCACGATCATGATTTCAACCAACGTGAATGCGTCGTGTCTTTTGTGAATAATCATCGATTCTAACTTTCAGGCGAAGCGGCTGAACAGCCGCGGGTTATCCGAAAACGAAAAAGCCCGGAACGAACGTTCCGGGCTTTGCAGAATGAGTTTCGGTCAAGCCTTACAGCGTATGGCCGTCGCCAGACAGCGAGCAGGTCGGCGAGCCGGACACCGTGGTGCCAGCGGAGTAGGTGCCACCACCCGGACACTCAGGAGCGCGGCTGCTCTTCATGTAAGCCAGCAGATCGGTCTGCGTCAGGCTGTAGGTATCAGTGGCGGTCTTCTTGTTTTCGAGCGCCCACTGCTGAACCGCACCGTCGATTTGCTTCAGGTTGGCGATACAGCTGTTCTTCTGAGCCGTGGCGCGTGCCTTGACGAAGTTCGGGATCGCGATGGCGGCCAACAGACCGATGATCGCGACCACGATCATGATTTCGACGAGGGTGAACGCACCTTGTTTCTTTTGGATCTTCATTGTGTTGTCTTTCTGTGCCGATGCGGACGTTGCAGAAGACGGGTTTAGTAATATTGCTGTCTTGTCCGCGAGTTGCCTTCTGCGATTGGCGAGCCATAAATTAGCACTCATGATACCGTTGTCAAAACGAAACTCATATTTCATAGGAGTTTTCTTTACTCCAAATTGAGCAACAAATGGCTGAAACCATTGCTTTAATCCCTTAGATAGAAGCTGGGAAACACCTTACTTACGTTTCAGTAACGTAAGTAAAACTTATTTAAAACCTGACATGTTCAAGAAGTTGCGTTGGTTCAAAAAAATATGACGTACACTCAATACTTCTTCGCCAAAGGACGTAAAATCAGGGCTCTACGAAAAACGGCGTCGCTCGCAGCGACGCCGTTGACGAAAGTTCTGTAGAATAAAGCCTAAAAGGGCGAATTACGCTCAGCTTTTCAGGTCCGCAATCAGACTCTCCAAGCGGCGACCGTACTCGACGTAGTTTTCGAAAGTATCGTCTTCAGAGGCGGCTGAGTTCGCGTCGTGAAAAACCACCATCATGTGTGGTTCAATCGAAACACCTGCGTCATAGCCGCTGTCGATCGCATCCTTGAGAATATCTCGCACTCGTCCCTCCCCTTCACCCGGGAAGTTGTAGTCCGCATCGTTCTTCGCGTCGTTCCAAGTGCAATCCTTGATGTGGATGTGCGCGGTGTGCTCCTTGATGTTCTGCCAATACTCCCACGGATCCTGTCGCGGCCACGGCTTTTCCTTGCTGCGGTCCGTGTTGAAGATCGGATTCGCGGTATCGAAGACCCACTTGAGCCCCGGCACCTTCTCAACCATCTCCACGCCGTGTTGCCAGCTCATGCCTCCGTGATTCATGCAATTCTCGTGCACCGGCTGTAGCCCTTCAGCAAGAAACATCTCAGTGACTTCCTTCATTCGGTCGTAGACCGCCTGCGGCGTCTCGGAAGCGTCGTCTTTGGGCTTGAAGCTCATCACCCGCACAAACTTCGTGCCCAAGCGTTTCATCCGGGGAATCGCGCGTTTCACTTCAGCCAGCGTCACGTCCCAAGGCGTGTCGATGGTCTTGCCCCAGTTCATGATCGTGGAACCGAAGGCATAGATCGCCAAGTCGTTCTCCTTCAGTTGCTGCTCCACAATATCGAAAGCCGCGTCGGGAATGTCATGCAGATTGCCCTTCTCGAAGCCGTCGACTTCCACACCGCGCATTTCGATGTATTTCCAGCCCAATTCCTTCGTCGCGCGAATTTGGGATTCAAGTTTGCCGCCGGCTTCGTCGCCGATGCCCATCAGATCCATGGTCGTATGTCCTTTCTTATCGGTTGAATGATTTTGCGAAATCTTCGGTGGAGGTCTCGACGACCTCCTTCTCAAAAGTGGAGTTCTCGATCAGCTCCTGCAGCTTCGCCTCGTAGGCCCCACTGTCCATCGGTAGTTCGATCGTCTCGCCGGTCAGCGATGAGAACTGCATCGCGTTGGCGAGTTCAATGGACCCGAGACCATCTTCGCCGGGGCAACCCAGTTCCGCGCCATCGAGAATGCCATTCACGAAATTCTGAGTGAACGCCGCATGCGGCGCGTCGGCATTGCCGAACGGAATGTCGATCGTCCAGACGTCCGGCTTGGCGAATCCGATCTTGGAGGTCTGGTTCCACTCATCGGCCGGCACCTCGTTCTTGTAGAAAGTCAGTTTGTCGTTCTCCAACACGATCTTGCCCTTCGTACCGGCGATTTCGAAGCGGTTCGTTCCCGGTAATTCACCGGTCGAGCTGATGAACACTCCGTGCGCGCCGTTCTCCCATTCCAAGTAAACGGTGACGTCGTCCTCAGTCTCAATGTTGTGATATCGGCCCAGCGTGCAGAAGCCACGAACCTTCTTCGGCAGTCCCAGCAACCACTGCAACACGTCCAATTGATGCAGGCATTGATTGATCAGAACACCACCGCCCTCGCCCTTCCAGGTCGCACGCCAGGCACTGCTTGTGTAATAGGCATTGCTACGAAACCAATCGGTGACGAGCCAGTTCATGCGAACGATCTCACCGAGCTCGCCGCCCTGGAGCAGATTGCGAATCTTCTCGTAGCGTGGCTCGGAGCGCAGTTGGAACATCGCACCAAATTTCACCTCCGGATGCGCCTTGGCGGAGGCGATCAGCTTCTCGGCATCAGCCTTGTGCGCAGAAATCGGCTTCTCAACCATCACGTGAACCCCTGCCTCAAAAGCCGTGATTCCAAGAGACGTATGCTGGTAATGCGGCGTGGCAATGATCACGGCATCGATCTCGCCGGACTTGACCAGCTCCTCGCCATCTCCGAAGACCTTGACGCCCTTCTCCTCAAATTCCTTGAGCTTGTGCGGCGACGTGCTGCAAACGGCCGCCAATTCCGCGCGATTCACCTTTCCATCCAACAAATATGCGGCATGAAAGCGACCGATGTTGCCCATGCCAATGATGCCAATTCGAACGTTGCTCATTTGAGCGAGCGAGTGTGCCGCTGACGCCCGCCCTCGCAAGCACATTCTGGCTCCAGACGGTTCGAACCGCTACCGTTGGCCAACCAATGTCCGTCGCCGCTCTGAAGATCGATCCATGGCCCGCGTAATCTTCCATCTCGATATGGACGCCTTCTACGCGTCGGTAGAGCAGCGGGACAAACCCGAACTCCGCGGCAAGCCGGTCATCGTCGGTTCCCCTCCCAATCGCCGCGGTGTCGTTTGCGCTGCCAGCTACGAGGCCCGCAAGTTCGGCGTCCGTTCCGCCATGCCCAGCACCACGGCCGGACGCTTATGTCCGCAAGGAGTCTTCATCCGCCCCGAGTTCACCCGTTACAGTGAGGAATCGAAGAAGATCATGGCCATCGTCGCCGAGACCAACGCGATCATCGAACAGGTTTCCATTGACGAAGCCTATCTCGACTTCAGCGCGACGATCGAAGGGGAAGGAGACGCGGCGCTCTACAACGCCGTCCCCCTCGCGAAGAAACTCAAGGCTCGCATCAGAGATGAACGCGAGCTCAACACGAGCATCGGCATCGCCGCCAACAAGCTGCTCGCCAAACTCGGTAGCGGTTTCAACAAGCCCGACGGACTCACCCTCATTCCCGATCGCGACAAGGTGCTCTTCCTCCGCCCCCTGCCCGTCCGCGCGATCCATGGGGTCGGCAGCGTCACCGAAAAGCGCCTGATCCAGAACGGCATCCACACGATCGCCGACATCCAGGACTACCCCACCGATCTCCAGCATCTCCTCGGTTCCTTCGGTCCCGCGCTCAAACGCTACGCCGTCGGCGAAGACGAGCGAGCCATCGGCGGACGCGAAGGAGCCAAGAGCATCGGCAGCGAGAACACCTTTTACGAAGACACCGACGACCGAAAAATCCTTCGAGCGACCCTCCGCGAACTGGCCGAAGACATCGCCCGCCGCCTCCAACGCAAACAACTCGGCGCCTACACCATCCAGGTCAAAGTCCGCTACTCCGACTTTACGACCCTCACGCGCCAGATGACCGTCGAGGACCCCATCAGCCATGCCGACGACCTCTACCGCTTCGCCGCCAATCTCCTCCGCCGCGAGAAGCTGGTGTCTCGCCCCCTCCGTCTCCTCGGCCTCAGCACCAGTTCACTCGGCGAACCTTTTCGCCGGCAATTGGAACTGCCGTTCGAAAAGCCGTAATCACCGTTTCGGCCAATTCAGGTGCTTGTGCAGGAAGTCAAACGTGCCCTCCCCATTGATACTGTGCCCACCCTGGAAGAACTCGATCTCCGTCTTATCCACCATCCCCAGCTGTGCGTAAAGCCAGCGGACTTTCGCATATTCATGCGCGACCCAATGATCCCGTCCCACCCCGTCATGATGTCCGCGTTCGACCATGAACGGACGCGGCACCATCAGATACGCCATCTCCGCATAGTCAAAGGTGTGTCCAAGATTCCAATACGGCATCTCCCACTCAATCGTGCGCATGAATGAAAACGGCTGATCTGTCGCCGCAATCTTCCGCGTCCATTGATTAAAATCCCCGGAACAAATTGATAGGCAGTATTTCTCCAAAACTGGCGGCACGCGCACCGCCGTCTCACCTCCATAACTCAGTCCATAAAAAGCAATCCGGTCGTCATCCACGTACGGCAGAGTACCCAACCACTTCAAGGTCTGGTCGTGCTGGGCGATAATGAACGAGAACAGCGTCGTCCCAATCGTATTCGCTTTTCGGTCCAGCCACCGATACCGATCTTCGCCGCGATACAGATTGTGTGGCGCAAAGGTAACAAAACCGCGCTCCGCCAACTTCGCGGCGAAATCATTGTAAGCCGTCTTGTTTCGATTGAGGCAATCCAGCGGCACACCATTCCGTCCGTGCTGACACACCACCACCGGCCGCTTTTCGCCCGGTTTCAGATCCTTCGGCAACACCAACACCCCCCAGGCAAACAATTCGGAGTAC
>JBMYQZ010000358.1:0-6047 GCA_049601855.1 Limisphaerales bacterium
TCGTTGCGATCCACGTGTCAATGCTCCCGGCAGGATGCCGGAAGGACAAGGCACGGCACGCAGTGAACATTTTTGACGTCTCCGTCTGCACTCTTGCTCCCCCCATGCCTTTTGCGCAATATCCGCGGCCCTATGGCCAGTGGTCGCAGACAATATCCGTTCCATTTGATCGAGCCCAAGTGGCAGCAACACTGGGACGAGCAGCAATCGTTTCGGGCTTTCAATCCCGGGGAAGACATCCCCGCGGAGCATCCTTTTGCCCAGCGGCACGGACTTTCCGGCGCGGTCGAAGCCGCTCAGCTACCGAAGAAATTCTACATCCTCGACATGTTCCCGTATCCGTCCGGATCGGGACTTCATGTTGGTCATCCGGAGGGTTACACCGCGACGGACATCTTGGCCCGCTATCGCCGTGCGGCTGGGCGTCACGTCCTGCATCCGATGGGCTGGGACGCTTTTGGGCTCCCCGCCGAACAATATGCGGTGAAGACCGGGCAGCATCCTCGCATCTCCACGGAGGCGAACATCACCAACTTTAAGCGCCAGATCAAAGCGCTCGGATTCAGCTACGACTGGTCCCGCGAGGTGAATACGACGGATGTTGGCTATTACAAGTGGTCGCAATGGATCTTCCTCCAATTGTACAACTCCTGGTTCAACCCGGAGACGAACAAGGCCGAATCGATCGACACGCTTCCTTACCCGGAAGATTGCACAAGTGACGAGGCCAAGCAGGATTACCGCGATTCCAAGCGACTCGCTTTCGTCAGTCACGCTCCGGTGTGGTGGTGCGAAGCCTTGGGAACGGTCCTGGCCAATGAAGAGGTCATCGACGGCAAGAGCGAGCGTGGCGATCACCCCGTCGTCCGTAAGCCAATGCGTCAGTGGATGCTCCGCATCACTGAGTATGCCGAACGCCTCCTCGATGATCTGGAAGACATCGACTGGAGCCATTCGCTCAAGGAGATGCAGCGCAACTGGATCGGTCGCAGCGAAGGCGCCGAGGTTGATTTTGAAATCGCCGACTACCGCGATGCGAACGGCGAAGCGGTGAAGCTCTGCGTTTTCACCACGCGTCCGGACACCTTGTTCGGTGCGACCTATATGGTGATGTCACCCGAGCATGCACTTGTCACGAAGATCAGTTCGGAAGACAAGCGCGCCGAGGTGGATGACTACATCACCGCGGCCGGCAAGAAGAGCGACCTCGAACGCACAGAACTGGCCAAGGACAAGACGGGTGTCTTTACCGGCGCCCACGCGTTCAATCCCGTGAGCGGCGAACGCATTCCGATCTGGATCTCCGACTACGTTCTCGCGAGTTACGGGACGGGCGCGATCATGGCTGTGCCCGCGCATGACACCCGGGACAATGAATTCGCACAGAAGTTTGAACTGCCGGTCATTCAGGTCGTGGAGCCTCCGGATGAAGCCACTCCGTGGCAGGGCTTCACCGATCACGGCACGGGAATCAACTCGGCCAATGATGAACTTTCGTTGAACGGTCTCCCGACCCCCGAAGCCAAGGCCAAGATCTCTCAATGGCTGTCTGAGAAAGGTCTCGGCGAGAAGACGATCAACTACAAGCTTCGCGATTGGCTCTTCAGTCGCCAACGCTATTGGGGCGAACCCTTCCCGATCATTTGGAAGGATGGTAAACACCAGGCCGTGCCTGAGAGCGCCTTGCCGGTCGAGCCGCCACCGCTCGATGATTACAAGCCGACTTCAAGCGGAGAACCTCCGCTCGCCCGCGCTGCCGACTGGGTGAAGCTCCCTGATGGCTCCGTTCGCGAGACCAATACGATGCCGCAGTGGGCCGGCAGTTGCTGGTATTACCTTCGTTATCTCGACGCTCAAAATTCCGAATCGTTCGTCGACAAGGACGTTGAATCTTATTGGATGGCTGGTGGTGAAGACACTCGGCCGGGCGTGGATCTCTACGTCGGCGGAACGGAGCACGCCGTGCTGCATCTCCTCTACGCCCGCTTCTGGCACAAGGTGCTCTTCGATCTCGGTCACGTCAGCACCAAGGAGCCCTTCTACGGACTGGTGAACCAGGGGATCATCCTCGGCGAGGACAATCAAAAGATGTCCAAGAGTCGCGGGAACGTGATCAACCCGGATGTCATCATCGACGACTTCGGATCCGATGCCTTCCGACTCTACGAAATGTTCATGGGCCCGCTTGAGATGATGAAGCCGTGGAACACCAAGGGTGTTGAAGGTGTTTACCGTTTCCTCGGACGTGTCTGGCGTCTCTTCGTCGATGACGGGAGCTTCCGTGATTTTGAACAGGCCTGTACTGCCGAACCGAATTCTGCCGCGGCCAAGCTCGGAGATGTCTCGCTCAGCAAGTTGATTCAAGATGTCGAACCCGACGCCGATCAGGCGAAGATCCTCCATGCGACGATCAAGAAGGTGACCGAAGATCTCGAGCACATGCGTTTCAATACCGCCATCTCCGCCATGATGGTGTTCGTGAACGAAGCCAACGGTTGGAAGACACTTCCTGTCGGCGCGTTGAAAACCTTTCTCATACTGCTGCAACCCTTCGCGCCGCATATCGCCGAAGAACTCTGGGCGAAGTTCACACACGACTCCGATCTCGCACTTTCGTATCAGCCCTGGCCGACGCACGACGAATCGTTGCTCGTCGAGAACGAGATCGAGCTGCCCGTGCAGGTAAACGGCAAAGTGCGCGATCGGATCAAGGTTTCCGCCTCGGCGGCCGATGAAGAGATAGAAAAAATCGCGCTGGCTTCGGAGAAGGTGCAGCAGTTCATCGACGGGAAGGAGATCAAGAAGATCCTCGTTCCCAAGAAGAAGCTCGTGACCATCGTGGCCAAGTAACGCGGATTGTCTGTGAACAACCCGCCCGCTATTGCCTAGGCAGAACCTTGAACCAGAGTTAATTTCTTCCGTGAACTGGCTCAGTAAACAGGAACGAACCGTCTTGTTCATGGTGTTGTTTCTCCTGTTCGTGGGCCTCGCGGTGAAGACGTATCGGCAGGCCACCCTTCCCACCGAGGCGCGTCCGCTCCCGCAACAAGACAACTGACATGCAATCTTCACTCGACGTCGAAGACACTCTCGACAAGATCGTCGCCAAGGATGGGCGCTTCGATCGCGATGCCTACTACTTCGTCCGCGATGCACTCGACGTGGCGCAAAAGAAATTCTGCAAGACCGGACGCGAGCCCCAGCACGTCAGCGGGCAGCAATTGCTCCAAGGCATCCGCCAACACGCCATCGATGAGTTTGGTCCTCTGACCCTCACCGTCCTCGAACACTGGGGCATCACCCAATGCAGTCACTTCGGCGACATCGTCTTCAACATGGTCGATGAAAGCCTGCTCGGCAAAACGGACGAGGACGAACGCAGCGACTTTGCCGACGGTTACGACTTTGACGAAGCCTTCCGCCAACCCTTTCTTCCCAAGCAGGCAAAGAAGTCAAGCGACGCGCCCGCCAAGCCTAAGGAGAAAACCAAGGGCTGATTTCTTCTGGGGCAAAACCCTGAGGCGGGCATGGACAGCGGTTGCGTCGTTCGTTCAGCCGGGTATCTTCTCCCAAGAACATGACCGTCTCGAACAATGCCCTGCGCACGCAAGGTCCACGTGATGACGGCACGAAGCACGAGGTATCCGTTGCCCCTGAGTCACGCTCGACTGATCGCGAACCCCGTTCCTGGTGGGAACGGACCAAGCGCTTTGGCTTCTACCAGGCCATTCGGTTGTTTCGCATCCGTGCCCGCACGGAACGCATTGCGCGCGGTTTCGCTCTCGGATTGATCATCAACTTCCTGCCGACCTTTGGTCTGGGTGTATTCATCTCCGGCTTCCTGGCCCGACTCTTCGGGGGGCATGTCGTCGCCGGGTTCGTGGGCGGTGCCACCCTTACCTTCGCCTGGCCAATTCTGTTTCTCCTCAACCTCCATGTCGGCAACTTCCTCATTGGCGCGCCGCCCATCGATCTGTCGAACGGACTGAGCGATCAATTGATGAACAAGCTCATCTGGGGGCAGGCATTCATCATGGGCATGATCTTCAACATGATCGCCGTCGGCATGTTGATCTATGTCGTCATGCGCATGCTGTATCGGCACGTTCGCCGCCCGGTTCTGGGCCTGCTGCGGCGCCGTATCCGTCGCCGACCGGAGCGACTGCGGATCACCGCTTAGTTCAATTGACACTTTGCGGGTTTGAATCAGCGCGGCATCATGGCGTCAGAATCTGTCCATGCTCCGCTCGTTCATATTGTCAGTCTTCTTTGCCGCTACGTTCGCGGTGACCGTGACGTGCACTGCATCCGACGCCGATGGCATGAGCCTCGAGAAGGGCCTCGAATTCTGGGCCTTCAAACCCGTCACGGATCCCGGGCGGCCTTCCGGAGCCCCTCATGCGATTGACGCTTTTCTCTCGAAACCGCTCTCCGAGCGCGGAATCCAGCGTGCACCGCAGGCCGACAAACGAACCTTGATCCGTCGTACCGCCTACGATCTCACCGGCCTGCCACCGACCAACGCCGAGGTGCAGGCCTTCGTCAAAGACAGCTCCACCAACGCCTTCGAAAAAGTGATCGACCGTTTGTTGGCGTCCAAACACTACGGCATTCGCTGGGGACGGCACTGGCTGGACGTGGCCCGGTACGCCGACTCCAACGGACTCGATGAAAACCTCGCCTTCGGCCACGCGTGGCGCTATCGCGATTACGTCATCGACAGTTTCAACGCGGACAAACCCTTCGATCGTTTCGTCGTCGAACAGATCGCCGGCGACCTTGTCCCGCACGCCAACCAAGAAACGATCACCGCCACCGGTTTCCTCGCCCTCGGCGCCCGCGTGCTCGCCGAGAAGGATCGCGAGAAACTGATGATGGATGTCGTCGATGAACAGATCGACACCCTCAGCAAGGCTTTCCTCGGCATGACCATTTCCTGCGCTCGTTGCCACGATCACAAGTTCGATCCCATCTCGCAAAAGGACTACTTCGGACTCGCCGCCATCTTTCGCAGCACTCAGTCGTTTGAAAAAGGAACGACCGGAACGATTTGGCACGTGTTAAAGAAGTCCTTCGGCTCGGAGGAGGAAGTCAAACGCGTGGCCGAGATCAACAAGAAGCTGGCCACCTTGAAGAGCGCCGCCTCGTCGTTCCAAAGCAAGGAGACCGTCCGGATCCGCGGTGTTGCCCGTTCCAAGGCGACCGAATACCTGGTCGCCTCGACGATGTTCCAACCCAGCGCATCACTCGAAGACGTAGCTGTGATCGCCGATCGTTTCGAACTGCATCCGCGCATTCTGCATCACTGCCGCCTGCATCTGAAGTATCACCACGATGACGAGTTCTTTGGGGCGTGGCATCGCTTCGCGGGAGATACGAATGCGATTAGCCGGCACTACCGTCCGTTGTTCGCCCGCGCCATCAAAGCCTTCAACAAGTCTTACAAGAAGGACCCAAAGAAAAAGACGCTCGACGATCCGGAACTGCAACCGGCGCATGCGGCGCTCCATGACCATTCCGGTTTCCTTGCCGTCCCCCCGATTCCCGCACTTGCGTTCGATGCTGAGAAGCTCGCCGAATTGGATCGACTCCAAGCGGTGGCGACGGAGTTTGAAAGCAACGCCCCCGACGTGTCCGCCGCGATGTGCGTTGGCGATGGCGATGTCCTTGAGGCGATGGCCCTGCACGTGCGCGGCGATCACATGAAGCCGGGCGAACCGGTGAAGCGGGAGTTCCCCGCCGTGATGCGTTGGTCTTCGGCCCGCCCGGTGCTTCCCGCCAAGCAAAGCGGCCGGCTCGAACTGGCACGTTGGATCGCCGACACGCGACATCCACTCACCGCCCGCGTCTTCGCGAATCGCGTCTGGCGCTGGCACTTCGGACGCGGCTTGGTCGAGACCACCGAGAATTTCGGCGTCCTCGGCGCTCGCCCGAGCAATCCCGCGCTGCTCGATTGGCTCGCCCGCGAGTTCATGAAATCAGGTTGGAGCGTGAAATCGATCTTGCGCCCCACGGGTTCACTATCGGCGATGGTCTCAGCGAATTGA
>JBMYQZ010000359.1:0-6023 GCA_049601855.1 Limisphaerales bacterium
TGCTGCACTCTTGTCTCTCCTTGTGATCGCGTCCGCTGGGGCGGCCGTGTCGCCCACGCTTGAGCTGCCGGCTCGCGGGATCATTTCGCGCGGCGTCAACGAATGGGATGGCGAGGTCTTGAAAATTACAAAAGGTAGGGGTGCGACGCTGGGTTGGTTCATCGCGGCCAAGCAGGCGGAGGAGGTCACCGTGTCGATCGAATACACCTGTCCCAAGCCTCTCAACCAGGAATATCACGTCTCGTTCGACGGGCAGATTCGCTTCTGGACCGTGCCGGTGACCGAGGGAACGAACTGGAGTCGTGCGAAACTCGGCGAGTTCACGGTGCGTCCCGGGCTGCCCTTGTTGGTGTTGCTCGTACCGCCTTCGAATAGGAAGTACGACCATGCCCTTCGCTTTCATCGTCTGATTCTCGAAAGCCGCACGCCCGGAAATCTGACCCTCGCCAAACCTCCGGAACCACCGGTCCGCCCCGATGCCGCTCCGGGCTTCGGCAAGAAGTTGAATGCCCGGCATCCCGCGCTCGAGGCCACGGACCTGCGGGGTGAAACGCATTGGCGAATCAGCGGGATGGCCCTGCGTGGTCCGCGCGAACTGCTGTTCACGACGTGGGAAGGCGACCTGATGGCGCTCGATCTCGAGGCCGCCACATCCAATGGCAAACCGCCCTTCAAACGCATCGCGCGTGGTCTTTCCGAGCCGATGGGATTGGCGATTGCTGACGGACGCATCTTCGTCACGGAAAAGAATCAGGTGACCGAACTGATCGACGCCAATGAAGACGGCGCGTTCGAGACATATCGCTGCATCTCACACGATTGGCCGGCGACGATTGATTATCACGAGTATCTCTTCGGTGCGCTGGTTCACGATTCCCATCTCTACTTCGCCAACAGCGTTGCGATGGCCATCCGCAACACGCACAACCAACAGGCTTATCTGCGCGGCAGCGTCATCAAGGTGCACATCGACACCGGTAAGACGGAGGTCGTCGCCGGGGGATTGCGCTCGGCCAACGGCATCGGCTTTGGTCCCGGCAAATCGATCCTCCTGACCGACAACCAAGGGGAATGGCTACCCGGAAACAAGCTGGTCCATCTCCAGCCTAAGGCGTTTTACGAATTCCGCAGCCGAGCGCCCTGGCATCCTTACGATCGACTGGTCTCCACCCCGCCCGCGGTCTGGTTGCCGCACACCGAGATCGCCATGTCGCCCACCGAACCCAGTCTCCTGCCCAAGACCTGGGGACCCTATGCCGGACAGGTCATTTATGGCGACGTGACCTTCGGCGGATTGCAGCGCGTCTTCCTCGAAGAGGTTGAAGGCGTGATGCAGGGTGCAGCGATTCCTTTCTCGCAAGGCTTCCGTCATCTGTTCAATCGCCTCGTCTTCACACCCGCCGGTGAGCTTTACGCCGGTGGTATTGCGCGCGGGAACAACCAGGAGTTCATCAAGGATGTCAGCGGCCTGACCCGCATTCGTTTCACCGGCAAGAAAGTCTTCGAACCGCTCGCCGCCCGCCTGCATTCCAACGGCATCGAACTCGAATTCACTGAAGCGCTCGCCCCCGGTGCCGGTTGGAATCCCGCCGGCTATTACGTCACCCAATGGGGCTACCAGGCCACCCAGAGCTATGGTGGAAAGAAAGTGCGTCATCGCCGCTCGGAGGTCCGTTCCGCCACCGTCTCGGACGATCGCCGGCGCGTGTTCCTGGAACTTCCAGACCTCGTTGAAAACGAGATCCTGCGCTTCCGTCTGCCCCAAACCTTGAAGTCCGCCAGCGGCCGTTCCTTGTGGGTCGGTGAACTCTGGTACACCGTCAACCGGATTCCCAAGAACCATCCCGGCGACATTCTACCCGCACCAAAGGACGCCCTCGTGGCGGAGTCGTTCTTCCGCTTCACGGGCAATGATACCGGCAGCACGCTCTATCAGAACTATTGCGCGCCTTGTCATACCCTCGACGGTTCCAAACGCATCGGACCCAGCTTCCGCGGCTTGGCCGGATCCACGCGCCCAGCCCTCGATCCCGCCGGCCGAAAACACCAACTCAAGGTGGACGCAGATTATCTGCGCCAATCCATCATCGAACCGGGAGCCCTCGTCGTCGAAGGCTATGAAAACATCATGCCCCCGATGGCCGGCCTCCTGCGCGATTCCCAGATCGACGCGCTCGTCAACTACCTCCTGAAAATCAAATGAAACCCATCGCCCTTCTCCTGCTGTTTGTTGTCGCCCTCACCGCCGGCGAGAAAGAGTTCGTTTCCCTCACCGACGGCAAGACCTTCAAGGGCTGGAAACACAGTGGCAATTGGGTCATCAAAGACGGCGCCTTTTACCGTAAGAAACGCGGCGGTTCCCTGACCTACACCAACGCGCTCGTTCCCGATGACTTCGAACTCCGCTTCGACTGGAAGGTTTCCAAGGGCTGCAATTCCGGAGTCTACTATCGGCCCGCGCAATACGAATATCAGATCCTCGACAACGTCCACAGTCCCTACGGCGACAATCCCCGCCAAGCGGCCGGTTCGCTCTTTTTCTGCATGGCCCCGTCAAAGGACGTCACCAAACCTTTCGGCCAATGGAACACCGGCCGCGTGAAGTGCAAAGGCACCGTCATCGAACACTGGGTCAACGGTGAACGCGTGATGTCCTTCGACTACAAGGATCCGAAATGGTCCCATCAGATCTGGCTGCTCGACTTGCGCGGCGCCGACCTCGACGCGCGCGGAGGCAAGTTGTGGCTCCAGGATCACGGACAGGACGTCTGGTTCCGAAACCTCCGTTGGCGCAAAATTCCCGCCGCCGAAGAACTGACCGCCGATCCAAACTTCGTTCCCCAGCCCGTCACCGGACCTGGCTTGGCGAAAGAACAGGCCCGCGTGAAACGAATGCTGGGAGCGCAGAAGAAGAAATGAGGCCGCCGGACGTTAGATTGTCGGAATCATCTCCCGTTCGCCTACGTCCATAGATCCGTTCATGACCCGCCTGTATCTTATCCTCTGCCTTGCTTGGGCGAACCTGGCACCCGCCGTTGAACCGTTTGAGGGATTCCTTGAGAAACACTGCGTGCGGTGCCACGGGCCGAAAAAGGTCAAACGCGATTTGCGGATCGACACGTTGTCGCGGGATTTCAAGGTCGGCTTGGATGGGCATCTCTGGACGGAGGTCGTCGAGCGGATCAATTCCGGGGAGATGCCACCGGAGGACGAACCGCAGCCGACGGAAGACGAAATCGCGAAGGTTATCGAGCAGCTCAATGCCCGCATTCGCGAAGGCCGCGCAGCCCGAATGGCGGCGCGTCCACCCGTGGCGCATTATCGGCTTAGTCGCCAGGAGTATCAGAACACGGTCTATGATCTCTTGGGCGTTCGTTACGATGCCGCCAAGCCGGGTGAACTGAACGCCGATCCGCGGTGGCACGGTTTCGAGCGCATTGGCTCGCAACTGTCGCTTTCCCCCTCGCATGTGGAGCGCTACTACCGCGCAGCCGAGATCGTCTTGTCCCGGGCCTTTCCCAGGAAACCGGTTGAACCCAGGAAGATTCGCAAAACGGCGGCCGACATCCGATATGGTGGTGGAAAGCAACAACAGGAATACCTGAAACGCTTCGGCATCAAGCGACCCTTGCGGATGCTGATTTTCCCGGGTCGTCTGCAGCAGGCGTTTCGACACAACTGGTTTGGCCGCACCGGACCGGAACACAGCGGGCTCTACCGGGCGCGCATGCAGATCAGCGGCATTCGTCCGACGGGAGGACAGATCCCGCACTTGCGGATCGGCAAGCGTCTCGCGGAGGACTCCAATGAAGGTTTGGTCGAGCTGGACATCCTCGCTCCGGAAGACGAACCGGAGATCATCGAGTTCGAGGTGTTCCTGGAGATGCCGGCGAGTCTCGATTTCCGCGTCGTGGTTTCCGACATCATCGATCGCCGCAAGGGCGCGCACTACCGCAACGTCCTTTCCAAATCGGAATACATCTTCACCCACAGCAGCGAAACCCGCCTGCTCAATCCCGTCGCGCCCAAGATGTTTGACGAGGAAGGCAACGGCATCTTCTCGTTCGTACTGTTGGATTGGATCGAGTGGGAAGGCCCGATCGAAAGCACCGCCGAACGCGCCACGCGAAACGATCTTCTTCCGCCGGATGCAGCAACCCCCGAAGTCGTGGCGAAACATCTGCAACAATTCGCCGAGCGCGCCTGGAGACGCCCGGTCTCGGCAGCTGAACTCAAGCCCTTCCTGAACGCATTCGAAGCCGAGCGTCGGGCGGGCGAGGACGTGTTTGCCGCGTACCAGGTAGCCATGCTCGGCGTGCTGACCTCCCGGCACTTCACTTACCTGGTGGAAGGCGACACCGAAGCACGCGATCGATTGAACGACTGGGAACTCGCTTCGCGGCTTTCATACTTCCTTTGGAGTTCCATGCCCGACCAGGCGCTCTTCGCGGCCGCGCGCAAGGGTCAACTGACCGATCAGGTCGACCGCATGCTCAAGGATCCGAAGATCGAACGCTTCGTCGCAGACTTCCCACGCCAATGGCTGCAGTTGCATCGCCTGGGAATGTTCCCGCCGGACCGGAAGCTCTATCCGGACTACGAAGTCTGGCTGGAAACAAGCATGCGCGAGGAGGTGATGCGCTTCTTCCAGGAAGTCTTCGCCAAGAATCTGCCTCTTGATACCTTTCTGAATTCCGACTGGACAGTGGCCAATCCCCGTCTCAGCGAATTCTACGGCCTGCAGGAACCTAAGTCCGCCAAGTTTCAACGCGTCGTCCTGCGCCCCGAACAACACCGGGGCGGACTGTTGACCATGGGGGCAATCCTCGGCCTGACATCCGATGGCACGCGCCACCGTCCCGTACATCGCGGCGTCTGGATCAGTGAAGCCCTCTTCGGGAAGACCCCGCCACCGCCACCGGCCAACGTCGACCCCATCGAACCCAATCCTCCGGACAGCCCCAAGGCGACCATTCGCCAAAAACTGGAAGCCCACGCCCAGAATCCGAATTGCGCCGCCTGCCACCGCAACATCGATCCGCTCGGCCTGGCCTTCGATCAATACGACGCCATCGGTCAATGGCGCACACATGAGTTGGTGGAAAAAGGCACCGGCGCAAACCCACCCGTCAATCCCACCGGCAAGCTGCCCGACGGACGCTCGTTTGCCGACGCCGATGAATTCAAGCGCCTCCTCCTCGACGACCGTGATCGCTTTCTTCACGCCTTCGTCGAACACCTTTGCACCTACGCACTACGTCGCGTGCTCACGGTCGACGATCGAGAAGACATCCAGTCCATCGTGGACGAAGCGAAGAAAAGGCAATATAGACTGAAAGACATCATCCGCGCCGTCGCCCTGTCCGACCTGATCCGAAAACGATAGGCGGCAATTTTCTGAACAACCACAGATGGACACAGATAAACACAGATTGGAAATCGTTGCTGACGGTAGTCGTTTGAGATCCGAACGAATCCATGGCTTCCGGTCCACCAGCTTGCGCAAGAACGGCGACCTTATCTGTGTTCATCTGTGTCCATCTGTGGTTTCACTCCGAGTCTTCGAACAAACATCATGAGCAACATCCAAACCCAATCCTGGCTCATCGACCGACGCCATACCTTGCGCGCGCTCGGCACCTGTCTTGCCCTGCCGATGCTGGACTGCATGGTCCCCGCGCGCGCTGCCAAGGCTCCCACGCCCAAGCGCAGTGTCTTCATTTACATTCCCAACGGCGTCAACACGCTCGACTACCAGATCACGTCAGCGGGCGAGGACTTCGAATTTTCGCGCACGCTCAAACCCCTCGAGAAACTTCGCCACGTCGTCACCCCGATCAGTGGATTGCATCACCCCGGCGGACTCGGGCACCATCATAACTGCCAGAAGATCTGGCTCACTGGTGGCAAGCTTGGCCCCTCGGATCATAACACCATCTCGGTGGATCAACAGATGGCCGAAGTGACCGCACCCTACACCCGCTTTCATTCCCTGGAGATTTCGAACAAGGGCGAATCTCTCT
>JBMYQZ010000360.1:0-244 GCA_049601855.1 Limisphaerales bacterium
GCGGAGACCATTGAATTGGCGGATGATGTACGCTTTCTCGATACCCAGGCAGCGGAACTACCGACCATCAAGTCCCTGGTCCGGGCGCGTTTCGATGTCGCTTCGCAGCGACTGCTTCCCACGATGACTTCTTTCATTGGAGCGGCGCTGGAGGAGCTGCCGGACGAACTCGGAGGCTCGGGTTCAGCGTTGAGACGGGACTTCGACCGGGTGGAGAAGACCGCCCGCGATCGCATCGGACAGG
>JBMYQZ010000360.1:254-5995 GCA_049601855.1 Limisphaerales bacterium
GGACGCTCCAATCGCCATGGAAGCGGGTGAGCATGTGTTTGGGGTGAAGGAATTGGAATCGCGGTTGCTGTCCGCCGAAGGGCCGCAGCGGCAGCGGATCTTTGACGCCTTGATGGATTGGCCGGAGGGAAGCGCGGCGCCGGTGATCGTGCAGATGTGCCAGACACCGGCGGATCAGGATCGGGCGGAACTGATCCTGACCATGCGTTTCGGGTCACGAGGCGATCGTGGTTGGCTGCATTGGTCTGCCTGGCTCAATCAACAACATGCGGCCGCGACGGCGGAGCGACGCCAACTGCTGAAATTCGTGCGTGCCAATGCGGGAGCGGTCGCCGGCGTCTGGTATTCGCTGCGGGATGAGCCAGACGCGGCGATCCAGAGGGCTCTTGATAACCATCTGAATCCGCTACCTGAGAAGGGTGAATTCATCGATCGCTGGGCCGAGCACCTGCCGACCGAGGAATGGAACGCCATCGACCCGGAATCCGCGCATCACGTTTCCGATCCGTCGGTGATAGATGCCTTACAACAGGTGGTCACCGAACGGGTCGTCACGCCGCCGCCATTGCCACGGCCGCCACCTTTGCTGGCGACTGCGCTCGAGCCAGCGGCGGCTCCCGAACCGAAGAAGACGGAGCCGAAGAAGCCGTCGTTTTGGGAACTCCACGTGCAGCCGTTGATCACCGAGAATTGGTACGTTTTCGCCGGGACGATGATGGTGATCGTGGGAGCTTCGCTGCTGGCCTACTACACTTGGGACAAGGCGTGGTGGATTCGCTATACCTTGGCGCCGGCATTGGTGGCGGCGTTTACCTGGGCGCTCGCAGGGATTGCCGGTTGGGTGGAACGCAAAGGGGAGGAGTTTCGTTCGATGGCGGCGATGTTGAGGGGAGCGGCGATCGGACTGTTGCCGCTCAACTTCATGTTTTTGTCATTGCTGGCAAGGGATCCGAACGTACCGAGCAAAGTGTTCATGGCGCTGTTGATGGGCAGCGTGTATCTGATTCTCTTCGGCTGGGGCCTGCAGCGTTGGTGCGCGGCGGTAGCGGAAAAATTCCGGTGGCAATTGGGAGGAATCATTTTGTTCGTGAATGCCCTGGTGATCGTGGGGCCGATGTCGTCAGTCTTGGGAGCGAACGCGGGAACCAGTGCCGGCAGTATCGCGGTGGGGTTCTATGCCGGCTTCATTGCGCTTTGCTTTGCTGTTGTTCGCTTCGCAAGGGACGGGCTCACCAGGGAAATCGCCGAGGCAAAGCTGCTTCCATGGTTCTTTGGAGGCACTCTGGCGGTAACCTACCTGCAGTCGTTTGCGTGGGCGCACGGGATGGCGGAAACGGCTCCGCTGGCGCGGACTTACAGCGTGATGGTGGTGGTGCTGGGCTGGCTCGTATTGTTTGTGGAGCGCCGAAATATTGAGCTCTTTGATCGCGGTAAGACCTATCGGGCGGAATCGTTTATCGGCTTCGCCCTGATCTTCCTTGGAATATTGCTCAGTGCGGCGGATCCCGCCCTGCGAATTGTAACTTTCTTCCTCGGTGGCTGTATTTGGATGTATCAGTCGGCGGCACGACAAGAGGCGGTTCATCATTGGATAGCCCTGACGCTGCTGGTGATGGGTGGCGCTTCGATCGCGACGCTGGACGGTTTCCCTCGCGAATACATGGCTTGGGTTGGGTTTGTCATGGCAGTGCTGCTGGGGATTACCCGGAGGACACTGTTGGCTCGCGGGAATGCACAACTCGGGAATGCCTGTGCGGGAATGCAGATGTCGGTGATGGCGCTGACGACGGTTGTGGCCGTGCTGGCGCAATGGCATTTTCAGACCGCGCCGATTCCGACCGGGATCGTCCTGACGGCCTTGGGAATCTACTTTCTCTATGTCGGGTTGCGTGAGGAGCGGCTGACGTGGGTGCACACGGGAATGACGGTGCTGGCGGTGTCTTTGCCGTTCTGGGGCTTTGTCGATTTGGAGAATCGGACACTGCACGGGAACACCTTGGTCTTCGGCCTGGCCGTACTCTCCTGCGTATGGCTGGCCTTCATCGGAATCATGAAGCGGCCCTTGTTGTACGCGGCGCGTTCGACCGTACTTTGGCTCTACGGTTCGGTGGCGGTGGTGGCGATGGTGGTTCGGGTGGTGTTGGAGCAGGGGACACCGGTCAATCCGCTTTGGTATTTGAATTACATGGACTACACCGGGCCGATCCTGATGACGGTCGCGTTGGTCTTGGCGACCTATCATTCGCGTTCATTGGTTCCCGCGCTGATGGCGGTCTTCATCGTGGTTATCCTCTTTCCGGAGTTGAAAGCGAACTTGCGAGGCACCTTCGTCGATCGCCTGTGGGGATCGGGATTTGGATCGGCGTGCAGTAGTGTTGGCCTGATGGCGGCGTGTTTCTTCCTGCGGCGTTGGAAATTGTTGGAGAACATGAAGGACGGGGACAAGTTCTTCGCGATGGATGCGTTTCCCCTGCGGCGCACGGATCACACGCTTTTCACTTGGCCGATCTTGGCCGCGGCCACGTTTCTGGCGATCAAGGTGGATAGCTGGAATCTCATTCGGAATTTTGGTCTCAGTGGAGTCCCGGTGAAGACGGCGTGGGCGGTGATTCTTACGGCGGGGACCTGGACGCTCTTCGGTGCCTATCACGCCCGTAACAAAGGGGCCGCGACTGGAACGATCGCTGGTGGCTTTGTTTTGCTGGCCGGTGTTGGACTGTTGAATTGGGGCGAGCACTGGGCTTGGACCGTGCTGATCACCGGGGTGGTGGTGCAGGTTTGCGCGCTGGGCTATCGGCAATTCCTGCAACCTCGTTGCGAATGGGTGTCTGGGGTGCTGACGTTGCCGACGGAGATCTTTTTGAAGAAGGGGACGGTTCTGTTCACGGTGATCAGCCTCCTGACGGTGCTTTGGTCCAAGGAGGACCTCGCCTTCTATTGCCTCTCCGCGTTTCTGGTGTTGCAACTGATTCGGGCCGGCTTGGCAGAGCGAAATCCGCGGAAGATCGCGCTGCTCTATCTGCTCGTGGTCGCCAACGGTGTTTCGCTCGCGCACTCGGGTGATGGGATCCAGGTCCTTCGCTTGGAGTTTGTGTCGCTGCTGGGCACCGTGTTTGCGATCAACCTGGGTTTCCTTTTGCTCACGGTTATCCGCCCATTGCCATCCGTGCTATCGGGAGACGTAGAAATGTCGGCCGTGGACGTACTGTTGCAGCAGTTGCGAACCTGCGCCGCGGCCATCACGTTGGTGTTGGGGATCGTCGCTGCCGGCAATGCCATCGGGATCGGCGATTATCGAATGGATGGCATCTGGGCGTGTGCGATCGGGACAGTGTTGGCCTTCGGTTTGTTGGAACTGTCGGTGCCCTTCATCGCGGTGGCCATGATTCTGGCGTACTGCGGCGTGCTGTGGCCGAGTCTGGCCGGCGAAACCGTGTTTGGTCGGCTGGAAGTGATCTGTCTGCCGTGGCGCCTGGCCGCGTTCTCATTGGCCATGGTGCTGACGTTCCGATTCGGACTAAGAGCGCTGGCGGGTTTGATCGGGTTGCGTGGCCTGTCCAATCAACGAAACACGAAAGTGCAAGATACGTTGTGGGTGGAAGCGCCGGCCGTGTTGTTTGCGATCATGGCCGCAGCCGGACAGAGCGCCAGCAGCGAGTGGCGTGATGTTCCCTTGCAAACCTTGGCTCCCTACTTGGGTGCGTTGACTGTGGGGGCGGTCGGTTGGTTTCGTCGGCAGGGGGCGTTCTACACCTTTGCGGCGGTCCTGTTGTTCGTCGCGAATCTTCACATCGTGCGCGTTTACCTCGGTGACTGGTTGCAACTGCGCGGCTTGTCGGACATTCATATCATCTGTTTGGGAATCGGATTTAGCCTCGCGCAGGTGTCGTTGGTGCGGCGCTTCGTGCGGGCCGAGAACGGCGGGTCGATTCTCAACCAGTCCGGGCTCCTGATGGCAGGGAGTATTCTGCTGCTGCTTTCAGCGAACTACTTTGTGCATCCGAACTTGGAGTCCATCACCAACTGGCGATACCTGATATCGGGCGTCATCGCTTTGGGAACTGGGTATTACTTCCGCCGGGCCTGCTTCTCTCCCGGCGTGGGCGAGGGGGCTTACGTGAATACCAGTCGCGGATTCTATCATTTTGGGGTGGCGATGGCGATCTGGTGCTGGGCCTTGCTGATCCCGGCCTTGCGGACTCCGAAGATCGTCCTGTTGGCGCTGACACTGCCGACCTTCTACTTTTTTCTGCGCGCGGAACTGGGGCTGAAGGTTACCTCGATGAAGATGGTCGGATACCGCAACTCCAGCGCAGTGCTGGGCTTTGTAATTCTTGCGCTGTATGTATTCAAGGGAGCGTTCCAGATGCTCCTGTTCCCGGGAGCGAGCATTGATCTGAATCACTATCACTACAACGCGCCGCTCATGGTCATGCTGGCGTTTGTGCTACTGCGATTGCATGGATTGGGTGGCACGAGTTGGTTGGCCTTCTATGGCGGGCTGGCCTTGATGGTGGGGAGTTATTTCTCGATGACGTGGATACCGGGTTTGAGTCCCTTCGAGCATCAACTGGCGGCGGCTTGGACGGCGATTGTCCTCGGAATGTTCTGGATCACGGTGAGTATCACCCGTTCTCCCTTGCGCACCTTCGTGCAGCGCATCGCGCTATTGGATGATCCGAATTGGTTCGCCGTGCGCAAGTCCTGGGGGCTGTTTCTGTCGATTGCGGTGCACCTTGCCGTCCTGCCGGCAATCATGACTTTTGAGGACCATCCGTTGGCGATTGCGCCGTTGTGGGCCGGAATGGCGGGCGTGCTGATCTTGCAAGGCTGGGCGCGTCGGTCGGCGGTCTATTTCGCGATCGCCGGGTTGGGATTGCTGGGTGCATTGCACACCGACTTTTTGGTCGAGAGCCATCTGGATCGTGAACACGTGGTTTGGGTGCTACTGGGTTTGTGGCTTTCGACCATGATTGTTAATCGCGCCCAGTGGCTGGCGACGAACGCGGTGGGCTGGGTGGCACTGGGTTCGGCGGGCGCGGTGTGTGGGCACATTCTTTATCACGGTCCGGCTACCGATATTGGTTGGTGGTCGGCGTTGGCGGCGAGTGTCCTGGCCGCGATGACGCCGGTGGTGAAGCGGGAGGTTGAGAAGTTCGAAGGCTTCGCCTTGGTGGCGGCACTTATGGCGATGCCCACCTGGCTGGTGTTCTTCGGCCTGTTCCAATTTACGGACAACGATCTTACCACGGCCTTGTTGCTGACCTTGTTCACCGTGTTTACCACCGGGGCGGGGGCGCGCTGGTTTCAGCAACGTTGGTATGCTGGCTATCTTGAATGGCAGCGGACACGGTTTCGGATGTTCGATCAGGTTTGTTCGTTGATGGGGACGCGTGGCTTGTTCGTTGGGCAGTCGACTGCCGGATTCTCGTTGGCGACGGGCATTGGGATGCAGGTGGCGCACTATCATTGGCCCTTCACAGGGTTTGAACTGGGCATCCTGTTGACCCTGTTCGCCGGGCTCGCGCTGGTGTGGTGGGATGCGAGCAAGCGAACGAAATCCGGGCTGCCGATCTACGGAATGCAGTTGGCGATCGTGAGTTTCTTCATTGCGGGGCGGCGCCACCTGATGCTCACGACGGACGCGTGGAACTACGAGTACGACGTTTGGGCGATGCTGGCGGTGTCGTTCTGCCTGGCGGGATTGAAACCGTTGTTTGACACGCGCGAAGGGACCGCCC
>JBMYQZ010000361.1:0-5988 GCA_049601855.1 Limisphaerales bacterium
ATACCGGCTGGCGCCATTTACGGAACGATCTCAGAAGAAGACGGTTCGCCCGCCCGCGGGGTGATGATTTCCTTGGTGGAAGTTGAGCGAGCGCCCAAACGATCGGGGAGCCTCGACGTTGACATCAAGAACAGCGCGTCGTCCGCGGATCGCACCGAACGATTCGCCGCCACTCCTCTGCCCTTGGGCGGCACCTACATGATTGTGGCTCACCGGTCCGGCCACTACGTCACGAGCAAGCCCTTCAAGGTCACGCGGGCAGCCCCCCTGCACCATACCAAGCTGGTCCTGCGCACGGGCATCGCGATTCAGGGACGGCTGATCCATGATGACGGCACGCCGGCGGTCGGTCTGCGATACAGCATGAGTTTTAGCCCCAATGCAGGCAGCCACTCCTTCGGAACCTCGGACCAGTTTACCGACCGCTTGGGCCGCTTCACGTTTCGGAATGTGAACGAAAAAGTGGACGGCAAGTACTTCGTCAACATTCGTGAAAATCCTAGATATCAGAAACAGCGCATCGCTCTCGATCTGCGAACCACCAAATTGGATGTCCCGGTGGAACTCGGTCGCATCGTCACCGGCACCGTGGTGGATGCGGTCACCGGCTGGCCCATTCCAGGTTGCCGGATCTACGCCTTACATCGTCCCTATTCCACCGAGCGCAGCGGTTTTATCGATGCCGATTCCAAGACGGATCACAAAGGCAATTTCCACTTCACTACCATGGATGACGGTGAGTATCTCATCAACGTAAGTGGTGGCAAGATGGTCGGAGGAGATGGCGTCACCGTCCGTGGCGGTCAGAAGGAACACGTTCGCCTGGCAGTGAAGCTATATGACTGGTCGAAGCTCAAACCCATCGACCCGAATGTGAAGCAACCGTGAACGCCGGGTAATCGAGGTGTAATTTACAGCGATATCACCCCGTTTGGGTGACATCCCCTACCCGCTTTCAAATTGCTTTTCCATTCACCTTGCAGCACCTTGCGCCATCGCGGGCAGCTGCATGGCAGACACTTCCAACAAAAGCGGACAATTCCCTTCGATCAACGAGGACTTCAAGATCGTAAAGCGCATCGGCATTGGAGGGATGGGGGCCGTCTATGAAGCCATCCAACTCAAGCTCGATCGAACGGTGGCGATAAAGATCCTCGCTGACCGACTGGCCAGCGACCCGGAATTCCTCGAACGCTTCGAACGCGAAGCCCGCTCCGCTGCCCTCGTCAATCATCCGAATCTCGTGCAGGTCTACGACTTCGGCGAATCCGATGGGATGCACTACTCGGTGATGGAACTCATCGACGGCGAGAATCTCGGTGAACGCCTCAAGCGTACGGAACGCCCGATGGATGTTCCCGAAGCCTTGGAAGTTGTCTCCAAGGTTGCCACCGCACTCAATGCAGCCTGGAACAAGAAACGGATCATTCACCGCGACATCAAGCCGGAGAACGTGATGATCACCGTCGATGGCCAGGTGAAACTCGCCGACCTCGGTCTGGCCAAGATTCTTGGCGAAGAGAGCAACATGACCATGACCGGCATGGGACTGGGCTCACCGCATTACATGTCGCCCGAACAGGCTTCCGACGCGAAGGAAGTGGATTTCCGATCTGATATCTATTCACTCGGGATCACGCTCTTGTCACTGCTCACGGGTAAGAAGGCGTTCAAGGGCAATTCGCCTTACGCACTGATCAAGGCTCACGCCGAGCAGCCCCTTCCCACCGGAGCCGATCTCGGCGTGCCATTGCCCGACAGTGTCGAACAGCTGATTCAGAAGATGGCCGCCAAACGGGTGGACGATCGCTTTCAGAGCTACGAGGAATTGCTCAAGGTGATGGGCGAGTTGATGACGGACACCGACGCCACCATCACGATTCCTCCACGCAGCCAACCAGATGGCCCCGCAAGCTTTTCGGAGGCACCGACGAACTTCGCCGACGCCACCGCGATCAGCTACGCCAAGGCGGGCGGCAGCACGGGCGTCACAGAGACCGCCATTCAGGCCCCGAAGAGGAATTACGCACTTTATGCAATCGTCGTGGTGACCTTTGCTGCCGTGGCTTACCTGTTGTTTGACACATTCTCCCCGCCGCAGCAGTCGCAATCAGCGGGCCCCGCAAATTCCAACCCTGTCCCCAATCCCACAACCAATGTGCCCAACACCGTCCCCCCGGGCAGCGTGATCTTTGGAAACCAAACCAAGTCACCGACAGCGGTGGCACCGGATGAAGCGACCGCGAACTTCTTGTTTGGCAACGACACCCCTGAACGGACGCAATCTCCGGGCTTCAACGGCAACTCGAGTGGTGGCCCGCGCCCCCCGCCCGGTTTCATGATGGGGCTCGTTCGGCCGCGTCATGACCAATGGCACTATCCGATCGACCTGGCGTATCTGGGACCACCCACCGATCGTCCACTGACGGGAACAACCTATCCCGTGCTCAAACAGCAGGCGGCGGAATTCGTCACGAAGAATCCGCAAAATTTCAGGGACATCTTCAACATCTACGAGCAGGTCTGGTTTGCCGCTGATGAGACCGGACGGATCGAAGTGCAGTCTCTGGTGTCCAAACAGATCGACTTGTACCAAAAGGCTCTGAACTCAGCGATCGCCAAACACTCCGACCGCATGAAACCACTCGTCGAGCAGCAAAAGATCGCCGAATCGCTCGATGTCTGGCGCCAGTTCCCCGAGAACCTGATCACCTTCAAAGCAACCGATCAGATCTGGCGTGAGGTCACCAACAACTTGCCCGCCGAGGAAACCCAAAAGCTCATCAGCCAACGCCCCTTGTATCAAGGTCATCCAGGCGGTCGCGGGCGAGGCCCGGGTTCCGGCCGGAACTTCTAGCATCGCGATGGGCGAAGTCGCTGTCATTTCCACAGATTATGGCGACATGGCCGTCGAACTCTGGCCCGAGGTGGCGCCGAACACCGTGGCAAACTTCACCGGCCTCGCGAATTCCGAATTCTACGATGGCACCGCGATTCATCGCGTGGTCAAAGGGTATGTCATACAAGGCGGCGATCCACTCAGCAAGGAGCCCGAACAAGTCAATCGGTGGGGCACGGGTGATCCCGGCTACAAGATTCTGGCCGAATTCAGCGATCGGCCTCACGTTCGAGGCGTCATGTCAATGGCCCGCGGCTCCGATCCTGACAGTGCCGGTTGCCAGTTCTTCATCTGTCTGGACACCCAGCCGGAGCTCGACGGTGAATACACCTGCTTCGGCCAACTCATCGCCGGCGACGAAGTCCTCGCGATCATCGGCCAGCTGGAAACCGAACGTCACAACGGTGGTCCCAAGACCCTGCCAGTCGAACGGGTCGGGGTGAACGCCATCCGCATATACGATCGCGAACAGATCGAGATGTAGCCGCTCGCTCACGCTGGCTGCTACAAAAAAAGGGCGACCTATGGTCGCCCTTCAGAACTTCTGTCACCCAGTTTCAGGCGCGTTCCATGTATTTGCCGTTACGGGTATCGACCTTAATCTTCTCCCCCGTTTTGATGAACAACGGCGCTTGAATGGTGATACCCGTTTCCAGTTCGATCGGCTTCTGCACGTTCGTTGCCGAATCACCGGCGATGCCTTCCGGCGCATTCGAAACCTCGAGCACCACGGACGCGGGCACTTCGAGCAACACGGCCTTGTCTTGAATGAAGGTGATGTCCGCCAGGCCGTTCTCGACGAGGTAATTCTTCGCGTCACCCACGATCTCGGACGTGATGTTGACGGTTTCGTAAGTGTTCGGATCGCTGAACACCCAGTCATCGCCATCGCGATAACTGTACTCCATCTTGGTGTTCATCATCGGCACAACTTCCACTTTTTCCGTGGAGCTGAAGCGATGATCGAAAGATTTGCCGGTGCGCATGCTGCGTAGCTGAGCCTGCACGAAAGCGCGCTTGTTGCCGGGGGTGCGATGCTCGGAACCCAACACAATGGCAATATCGCCGTTGTGTTCGATTGCCATGCCTTTGCGGAGGTCGTTGCCTGTTGCCATAACTAAATCGTTTTCAGAAAGCCGCGAAGTCTAAGCGGATGCACGCATCACGCAAGGAAGATCAGACGGATCCGTCCGATCGCTCAGATCTGACCAATCAAATCGCGAATCGCAGTCTGCACGTCATCCACGCTCTGCGTGGCATCCACGAGTTTGACGCGCCCGGGCTCTTCGAGAGCCAATGCCGCATAGCCACGATCCACGCGCTCAAAGAAATCCCGCTCCGCTTCTTCAAAGCGATCGCGCTCGGTGGCACCTCGTTCGGCACGACGGGTTTCACTGACATCGACGGAGACTCGCAACAGGAGAGTCAGACGCGGCCGGCAATCGCCCACCGCAAAGTCGATCACCGATTTCACCAGATCCAGATCCAACTCGCGACCGTGCCCTTGGTAGACCGTCGTGGAATCATAGAACCGATCACACAAGACCGCCTTGCCCTCGGCGAGCGCCGGTTGAATCACTTCCCTCACCAATTGCGCCCGACTGGCGTTCATGAGCAACAGCTCAGCCTCCGAAGTCATGTTGTGATTATTCTCCGAATGCTTCAGCAAATGCCGAATCTCCTCACCGATCGGAGTTCCACCCGGTTCGCGCAGGGTGATCACGTCCCGCCCCTGCGATTGCAACCACTTGGCGGTCAGATCGATCTGCGTCGATTTTCCGCTGCCTTCCGTTCCTTCAAAAGTGATGAACAATCCCGCCATTCAACGACGATGCTCCTCCAAGGTTGCGATCAGATTCTGCGCCATCACCTCGATGGCGTATTTCTCTTTTGCCGCCTCGACGGCGCTCTTGCGATAGGCGTTGTAACTGCTGCGATTGGACAACACCGATTCAATCGCATCCCCCAAGGCACCGGCATTGGGCTCCGCAATCACGCCGGAGGCCGACGGCTCAACAATCTCAGGAAACGCCGCGTGTCGCGGCTGAACCACCGGCACACCAGCGGCCATCGCTTCGACGAGGTAAAGTCCAAAGGCCTCGCCATACAGCGCCGGCACGGAGAACACGGAAAGCGATTTGAAGAATTCCTGTTTCTGCCTGCGATCGAGATTCGGATGGAATTCCACATCGCCCAACACCCCTTCATTCCGCATGTGTTTGCGCAGGCGTTTCACATACGCCTCGTCACCTGGACCACAGCCGCCACCGATCTTCAACTTGAGATCTTTCATCGACTCCCGCCGTTTGAGATTGATGTAAGTCTCGACCAAAAGGTTCAGTCCCTTCTCCTCGCACATGCGGGCGAAGAACCCGAGCACCGGCGGACGCGACTCGTTCGCCGTCGGATCCTCAATCAGGTAACCGTCGAGATTGATGCCGTTGGGAACGACCGCAACCTTCTCCATCGGCAACGTCAACCGGAGCGCCATCGTCTCGCCAAAATAACGACTCGGAGCCACGAAGAGATCCACGTCGAGCGAGCGTTCGGTCATCGTGTTCCAAACCTCCGTCCGCACCGGCTCCTTCATCGAATCCAAGTAGGCGTCCTCCCCCTGCAACTGACAAACGATCAGGCTGCCGAGTTCCTTTTTCATCTTGCGCGCAAAGCCTACGAGCATGGCGTTGGAAAGACAGATGACATCGGGTTTCTGGGGCTGCGACTTGAGAAAGGCGATCAGCTCATCAAGCTCCCGCGCCTGGTTCCCCACCTCGCCCTTGAGCATGGAAATCGTCAGTTCACCCACATCCTCCGCGCGGGTCTGCCCCGCCTGTTTGTTGATCTGCTTGGCCAGGAGAGGAAATTCGGAGATCGCCTGCACACCGCGATGCAACCATTTGGGCGCATTGCGAAAGAAAGGGGATTTCTGTTCAAGGTAGACGTTGACCCCGTTGAAGAAGATGGGAGTTCCCGTGCTTTGATCCGTCTCCTCCAGCGTCATCGGCAAATAGAGCGGGACCATCAAAACCTCGTGTCCCAGCTTGCGCAGTTCAGCAACCAGCGCGTTGTCGCGGAAACAGTTCCCGCAA
>JBMYQZ010000362.1:0-5981 GCA_049601855.1 Limisphaerales bacterium
GGGCATCCGTTTTGGACTCTTGCGCCCGGGATCTTCTTTTGCCAACGTCGCCACATGAATCACCTCACGTCGCCTTCTCGCCGAAGTTTTCTGCAATCCCTCGCCTGTGCCGGAGCCGCTGCGGCCGCATCGCCGCTGCTGGGCGCTGATTCGAGGGTTGATCTCAATGGTCGCATTTACAAGACGCTGAAGATCGGCATGATCCGAATCAAAGGCAGCCTGAGCGACAAGTTCAAGGCCGCTCGTGATGCCGGCTTTGCCGGTGTGGAATTGAATGCCCCGGGTATCAATATCGAAGAAGCCAAGAAGGCGGTGAAGGATTCCGGCATCCCCTGCGACGGCACGGTGAATTCCGGGCACTGGGGTGTGCGCCATACCGATCCTGATCCGGAAGTGCGAAAAAAGGCTCTGCAAGCTCTCAAGGATGGCATCATCCAGACACGTGCTGTGGGTGGGCATACCTGCCTGCTCGTGGTCGGCCATGGCAAGGATGGTCCCGAAAAGGATATCTGGGAGCGCTCGGTGGAAAACATTTCCCAGGCTGTCCCCTTGGCCGCCGAACTCGGTGTCACCATCGCCATTGAAAACGTCTGGAACCACTTTTGTTACAACCACTCCGGCACTTCCGACCAGACCGCCGACAAGCTCAAGCGCTACGTCGATGCCTTCGATTCACCCTGGGTGGCCATGCAATACGACCTGGGTAATCACTGGAAATACGGCGAAACGGGCGACTGGGTGCGCGCCCTCGGACGTCGTGTCGTGAAGCTCGACATCAAGGGCTTCTCTCGAGGTATGAACAAATTCACCAAGATCGGCGAAGGCGATGTGAATTGGGCCGACGTTCGTCGTGCGCTCTACGAGATCAACTTCCACGGCTGGTGCGCTGCCGAGGTCGGTGGTGGTGACTTGGATCGCCTGAAAGAAGTCTCCGCCAACATGGACAAAGTCTTCGGCCTCAAGAGCTAGCTTCTAAAGCGCTGTCCGCGCCGCTGCCCGTCCTGCTGGCTTGCACCACAGGATAGGCATTCTATGTTTGGGCGGATTGGTTGCAGGTCTTGTCAAAGACTGCAGGCTAGAAGCCGGGAAGACTGGCAACAACTGCGCTCTATTTCTTCAGCGCTTTTAGAATCACTCGCGCCACGTCCTGACCGAGCACCTTGCTGCCTTCCGCGGTGTAATGCACGTTGGCGGTTTTCATGAGCTCCTTCATCCGGTTCATGCTGATGGTGTAAAGGTCGTGGGTGGGAATGCCGTGCTTGTCCATCAACTTCGCGGCGATTTTGTTGTAGAGCACTGAGTCGCCGACGTAGCGCCCTTTGGCTCCCGGAGGGCAGGGCGTGGTGTTGCGCCAGATCAACTTGGCTCCGGTTTTCTTCAAGCGCTTAACCAGCTTCTCGAGATTGGCAGCATAGGCATCCGGCGGAACCTGGCGCTTGCCGCCTTTTTCGTTCGGATACAGATTCTCGCCGTTGGGCCCCATGTACTTGAGATCGTGCAGTCCCCAGTTGAAATGAATCACGTCCCATTTTCCGTCGCCGAGCCACTTGTCGATCTCCTGCACGCCCTTGGTCGTTGGACCGCAATTGGTAAGCGGCCGATGCAGGTTGGCTTTGCCTTTCAGCTCACTGCGGGTCGGCACGGTGTAACCGATTGAAATGGAATCGCCGATGATCAGGACGCGCGGAAGCTTTGGGTCGTCCTTGATCTTCGCCATCGCTGCATTCGGCTTACGCTTCTTCTTCGGCGCGGCTTTCTTCTTATCGGCGGCTTGTCCGGAAATGGCAAGAGCGAGAGCGGCGGTGAGAATGAGAGTCTTGAATTGCATGGGGAGTTATTTGCCTTTTTCGACGTTGGATGCAAGACCGCTAAACTTGTTTTCGATCAATCGAACATCCTTGGTCTTGGAGCCAACGCGGATACCAACGCGTTTGGCCGGGCCGCGTGATTCCTGAATCTGATTCTTCCTCAATGTGATGGACTCAACCTCGCCCTGCACATCTACCGCGATCCCGCTGTCCGAGCCGCTATCAATGATTCGGTTCTCTTCGAAGAGGTTTCGATGCGGGGCGAAGTCTTTGCCTCGTTCCGGTCTAAAGATCACCCCGGTCTTGCCGCTGCGGACAATGTCGTTCTGGCGGACAATATTGTCCGTATCGCGATGACCAATGGAGACGCCATAACTCCGATTCTCCACGCACTGGTTGTTTTCTGCCAGGCCGTGACGTACGCCCCAGCAGAAGAAGATTCCGATGTTGTTTCGCGCCAACTTGTTCTCCCGCATGACCGGTCGTTGGGAACCAGAACCGGGATGCAATCCCAGACCGGCATTGTCGTGTGAATGGCAGCCGTGGACGACGACATCATGACAAATCTGCCAACTGAAGCCGTCCCCGTTGTAGTTCCGAGAGGTTACATTCCTGAATGCCAAGCGACTGCAATCCTGCGCAAAGATTCCGCCAGCGTGGTTGCCGTTGAAATTCTCGTTGTTCTCCCGATTGCCATCCAAGGTGATATTCTCTATCACCACATCCTCCACCTGTTCGCAATTGATGATTGGAAAGAGCGATGAAACGGTCGTCTTGCCTCGTAGCCAATAGTTCTTCCGCAACGCCTTGCTCAACTTGAATCGATTCCCGCTCCGAGCGATCAAAGTACCCTTGTAAACATCCTTCCCGCCGTTATGCGGATTGGTCGTCTGAATCGCCACGCCGTCACCAATTTGAAATCCACTGGCATCCTTGAGCGTGACCTCCTGATCGAACCAATCGCTGTCCACCGCTGTCCGCGTCTTGATGGACGGCTCCTTAAGCAGGACGCTGTCCGCACCAGAACCGAACAGCCTCACCTTGGGGGCCATGTGCACGGCATTCCGCAAGCGATACGTGCCAGGCAAAATCTTCACCGTGCCACCACCGTAGCGCGCCGCCCAATCAACGGCTGCCTGCAACGCCTTCTCATTGGCTCCAATGATATCTCCACTCTTGGGCCCCACTGTGATGGTCAAACGCTTGTCCCAATCCGGTTCCACCGCGGTATCACCCGACGTGGCGCGAGGAAGATAGAGTTCCGGCGGTTTGGCGAAGAGCGGGCTGGCGGAGACGGAAAGTCCGATCACGGACACAAACTGACGGCGGGAATGAAGTGGCATGAACAGTGTGGTCGCCGAAGTGGGTTGCGGCGTCAAGTCACTTGAGGACCAAGGTGCCGAGATTCACATCTGTCGCACCGTCGAGGACCACCTCCCGAATGAGTTCGGCGAGAACTTGATCGGGTTCGAAGCGCCGGGTCTTGGCTCGATTAAGTTCATCGAAGAGGAGCATGGGAATTCCGAACCACCAATTGAGAGCGGGCAGAACGAGAACTGGCGCCGCGAAAATTGCGCCCCAGACGGGGGATCTCTCGTAGAAGTGCCAGGCGGACAACGCGAGGCAGATTAGGTTCCACATCAGGCCTTGGCGAAACGATCTCCAAAGGTCGCCCAGGAAACTCGGGGGAATTTCCTGAAATTTGAGCACTTCCTCCGCGGGTAACTGATGGCGGTATTTTGGATTGCTCGCTTCCTGTTGCATATCGGCGGCCGCAGACCCGATGTCGTCCTGCATCAATTGGATGGCTTGGAACCCCAGGGCGATAAGCTGTTCCTTGCTGGAGGCAGCCGTAGTCGCCTCAACTTGTTGAATCTGTTCCTTTCCGGAACGGTCTTTCACTTTCCAAACAAATCGTGGCATGGTTCTCCTTCGCTGAATTCGTCGGCAGCGCATGACTGTCGAACTGGTTTTGCATCATGAAACTGTCGCGAAAATCGATCACCGAACTGCGGGCATTCGTGCTGCCAATCCTTCTGCTGGGAGGGCCGTCAGTGCTTGCCCAGGTTGACTTTCTCAACATCCAGGCGAGGACGACAACGGTGGGGGACGTGGGGCAGGTGATCGACCTGTTGCACTTTCACGAGACCACGACCTCTGGTCGTCCTGCTGTTCTCCCGCCGAGGTTTCCTCGGGGAGACATTGAGTTCGATGGCTTGGAATTCCGCCTGCACAGCATGATCAGGCTCCTGGGAATGACCTACGCCCAACGTGGGCATGTGCATCCCGCCAAGGTGGGAGGCATCCCCGTGAACGCCAAGTTCGATGAGCTTCACCTGGTGCATTCCGGTGCCCTCCCAGAAGTGCCGGGCCGGACAATCGCGCTCGTGCGACTCCGATATTCGAACGGACGGCAACATGACTTTCCGATTGTCTATGGTAAGCACTGTGCCGATTGGGAGTTCCGCATGGGCTACGAGAAGGAGTCTCTGAGCGATTCAGACACGAAGGTCTTCTGGCGGGATCCGGAATACGCGAAGAACCGATGGAAGATCCATCATCGCGCTTGGAAGAGCGTGCTTCGCAATCCCCATCCGGAATTTCACGTGCGCTCGATGGAGCTCATTTCCGGACGCACACGGACTTCGTTCGCGCTTTACGCCGCCACGATTGCCAAGACTTCCCTGGACCGGGAATCTACTCCGGCCGTGCCCTTTCCCGGTTTGGCCCGCAGATTCGGCGCGACCTTGCGGGTCAAGATCTGCGACAAGGACACGGGGGAACCGATTGCTGGCGCGACGATCACGCCGTCGCTGCAAGTGCAGGGAGTGAGCGGAAACGGTGACATGATCGAAACGGATTCGGAGGGATACGCCATGCTGCGTTACCCGAAGACCGAGACCACCCGGTTGACCATGTGGATCGAGAAGGACGGCTACGTGAAGCGGCACGGCTTGTTTCGACAAGGAATCCCGCAGGAACAGGAATTCGATTTGACGCCAACCGTCACCATTGGCGGACAGGTGCTCGATGCGATGGGGAATCCGGTCACGGGTGCCGTGGTGGACGCGAGGTTGTCCAATCTGGCGATTACCGATGACGATGGCCAGTGGGTGACCAGCGCCCGGGAGCCAAGCCGATTTCTGAAAACGATTCGAATCATCCTTCCGCAGCGCAAGATCACCACGATTCGACCTGATCCCGAGTTGGTGGTCCAGCTCGTGGCGCGCAAGGGAGTTATCCGGCTGAATCAGCCGTAGAGTTTGTGCGACTCCTTCGAGTTCATCCGCGGTGCCCGGATGAGGCCCCCAGCAATCTTCTTCCCTTTGGGATCCACGTAGACGCGGCCCGTCCTTTGCTTCGATTTCGGATCCACACCCAACAGGTGAATATTGAAAATGAATGACCTGTCTTCGAGCGCTTTGAACCAGTGCACATTGTCCTTGAAATCGGTGACGGTCGAAACGCCGCCCGCTCCGAAGCGATCGTCAATGGTGGGCTTGATAATGATGTGATCCTTCTCGTCCTCGATGCGGTCCCAGTGTTGGCCGTGGAAGTTGCCCTTCAGGATGAGAAACGCGGTCGCCATGTTATTGTGTCCGTGCGGCACCACGGAGCGCCCCTTCTTCAAGGCGAAGATCTGTTGTCCGAACGCCAGTTTGCGTGGTACGCCTTTCAGTTCCGGGTATTTGAAACGCAGACTCCGGGCGCCGTTATCTTTCCACTTCACGCCGCTTTCGAGCTTGGCGAAATCAATGAACTTGAGGAACTGCGACATTTCAACCTCCTCGAAGAGTTTCTGGACCTGTTTCTGCCATTCCAACTGTTGCAGTTCTTCATCACGGAGATCCTGCCCAATCTCGTTCACCTGCCGCAACCACTTCACCGCGACGCCCTGACCCGTCGCGGCAAGCAGATCGGCCTGGGCCAATTGATCGACCAAGGCGATGGTCAGCAAGGTCTGGATCGACCGGCTTGAGAATTCACGTCGCGAAAGTGGGCCATTCATGGGAGCAGTCTGCCATCGATCGATTTCGAATCAATCCTGCGCGCCGCCGGCAATCCAGCGACGAATCAGCTCCCGTTCCGCCCGGTTCGGTCGCGGTCCTTTGGGTGGCATCGTTTTCTCCGAGACCATTTCCCAAAGCAGACTCGAGCCCGGTTTGCCAGGCT
>JBMYQZ010000363.1:0-5973 GCA_049601855.1 Limisphaerales bacterium
TGTCAACCCGTCCCGGCAAAATTTCGAAGGGCCACAGGTGATCGTGCGTATCGATCGCCGGAATCGAATCGATGTAGGACTTCAGACGTTGATGAGTCGACGAGCCGGGTTCGACCTGGGCCTGAAGCGAAGAAACCAAAAGAAAAGCGGCGAGGATGAATCTCATGGATACGCGATCCTGAGATCAACCCCGCCGCTTTGCAATCTCTGCAGCAAACCGGAGTCAGCTCACTTTACCTTGGGAACGTAGGCTTCCCATTCCTTCCAGCCGCCTTTCTTGACGTTGCTGAGATGGACGAACGCGCCCTTCTTATTGCCCACGACCACATCGGGATATCCATCGCCATTGATATCGCCCGCGGTCACTTGCGTACCGACGCCGGAATCGCCATGAATCTTGAACGGTATGAACTGAACATCGCGTTTCACCTTCTGCGTCTTGAACCAATACACCACCGCGTCTCCGGCAGGATCGGCATCCTTGCCCGGGCCGTGGGCCCAGAAGCGCTTGCCGGTCACGACGTCCATCGTGCCGTCCTTGTCCATGTCGGCGAGCGCCAGCGCGTGCAATTGAGAAAAGGCAACGCCGTACTCGTTCGCTTTGCCGTCACCGCTCAGGATGATCTGCTCGTCAAAGTAGGACAGCGCTCCATCGCGGTACTGCGTGAAAAGGCTGAGGCCCCAGCCGTGTCCGTTGTGACTGCTGACAACGTCGTTGAGTCCGTCCTTGTTAAAATCATAGACCAACATCTGCGCCCCGCCCCGTTGCCCACTGGCAAAGTCTTCGCGGTAAAACTTCCACTTGCTCTTGCCGTCCCAATCCTGCGGTTGCTTCCACCATCCTTCGCTTTCAACGATGTCGATGAGGCCGTCGCCGTTGATGTCGCCGGCCCCATAGCCGTGTTTGTATTTGAAGTACTTCTTCTTGTCGAAATGAGAGATCTTACGAAGTGTGCCCATCTTAGTCGGGTTCTTCCAATCGAGTTCCACGTAGCCAAGGAAACCCTTGGAGTGGCAGAGCAACTCGGGTTTGCCATCACCGGTGACGTCCATCAACTGAGGAGACTCGTTGTCGGTCTCGTCCCAGGCAACGTGAGCTTTCCAATGGCCTTTGCCCTTGTTCTTCGGATTCTCGTACCAGGTCGTGTTCTTGCCAGGCCAGCCGAAGACGAGGATATCGATCCAACCGTCGTCATTAAAATCGTAGGAATACGTGAGGAAATTGTCGGAGTAGCCATTCTTGCCACTCAACTCCCCGGTGAAGCCCTCGATGGTGCGAGGAATCCCATCGTCTCCCTTGACCTGAAACGTGTTGGTCGCCGCGTAATATTCGTGACGATCCTTGAAGTCGGGTCCGGCGTACCAGTAGGGACCAACCACCACGTCATTCTTGCCATCCTTGTTGAAGTCGCCGAAGTGCGCGCCTTCCGCCCAGAACTTGTTCGTGAGCTTGATGGTCTTGAACTTGTTGATCGTGAACTTCTTGTTGCCGCCCTTCTTGTTGTTCTTCTGGGCGTCAGCCGCAAAAGGCAGAAGCGTGCACGCGAGGAGCGTCAGGAGCAGTTTTTGCATGGCCGGATTAGGAAAGCAGATCCGCCCGCGGTCAAGTCCGGGATGTCAGGGAGCCTTGCCAGCGGCCGAGTTCGCCGGAACCGGGGTGGGAGCGGGCTTCGTTGCCGGTGGCTTGGCAGCCTTGGAAACCGAATTGGTCTTCGGCGGACGCTTGGCCGGATGCACATAGGAGGGCGGATAGTAAGACCGATTGCCCACGGTGTCGTTGGGATCGATGAAATGCATGCCGCCACCCGCAGAAAACCCCTCGGATCGCCCGGTGCGCTGTCTGCTGATCCAGAACGAATAGAGACTCGCGTTCTTGATCTGAAATGCAAAACGAATGGGTCGATCAACCAACATGCTGATGTTGGGAATATTGTTCCAATTGACGCTGGTAAGCGTCTGGTTGTGCTTGATCGGGTGACAATTCTCCAAGGAAAACGGAACCACCGACCCGTCATCGTTGCGGGTCACCTGCAGAAGTTTGTTGGCTTCGCTGTAAATCGCGACGCGCACTTCTCCGTCGGGCGCATTGGTCTTCATGTTGATCAACATGTAACCGGCGTAGCCAAATTTCACCGGTCTCGTCAGAAGCAACCCGGGCGTGGGGCCGGCATCGATCGACACAAATCCGTCCCGGCGAATCGAAGCCAGGCCGACACCACCAGTTTCCACGCCCTTTTCATCTCGGCTGCGGGCGCTGTACGAAAAGTTCAAGCGGCGCCCCACGATGCTGAAACCGCCGGCCATCGACTGCACATCGCTCCAGTCCCAAGCCTGCGGCGAAGTCGCCCGGGAAATCCAAGGACGACGGTCGGGGCGATACCAATGAAAACCGTCGCGACTGAAACCGATGTAGACCTCATTGTGACGGAAGTCGGCAACCGGCCCCGGATGTGCCCCCTTGAAGATGGTAAACATCCCCACCAAGAGGCTTTCGTAGGGAATGACATCCAACCGTTGAAGTTCCGGCTGCGTTTGAAACTCGACCTGGGGACGATCCATATGGTCTGCGCCAACCCAAAGCGGGGCATCCTCGAGTCGCTCCCAGATCTTACCGGTTTTCAGATCATCCATCTCCCAATAGCGGCGTTTGCCTGGAGCCTGCTGGTCAGCCAGGTTGAACACCCAGACGCCACGAAACGGATTGTAGAACACGGTCGATCCCTGTGGCGCGGGGCCGAACCGGCGGATGACCTTGCTCCAGTTCGTTCCACCTTTCGAAGCATGCATCGCCAGCACCGATATGCCCTTGTGGATCTCGTGGCGGAACATCTTGAAGCGTTCGTCCTTGCTGTGATGATCGAGCAGCACAGTGGAGAATTCGCTCGAGCTTATGTGCGCGATATTGCTGCTTTTCGGTCCGCGCAGCAGCGGCTTGCTCCAGTTCGTGGAATTCGTCGAAATTGCCATGGCGAGACCGTTGGAAGGACCGGCCCGATAGAACATCTTGAAGTTGTAATTCGTAGTGTCCCACCACACGCCACCATTCGCCGGGATGGCCAGCCTCGATCCCGGCCCCTTCTCCCAATCCCGGTCAGCCGCCAACACCGGGTTGTTCGTGAACTTGACCGGCTGATGGTAGACCCGCGTCAAGTTGCTCAGACCTTCGATGATAAAATCGTCGACGAACAATTGTCGCCCGGTGCTGACATTGACAACTGCCGGCGGCGCCGTCAGGAACGGCAGATTCATGATCTTGTTGGGTTGGTAAGCGTTGGTTGGCGGCCAGGCCTCCGGAATCACGACGCCGTTGTAAATCGTCGTTCCATTGGTGGGCTGCGAAGTGATGGGAAGAGAGACGTGCTGCACCTGGGTCTGGTTGGCCGAACCCGCGCCAGAGACGGGTGTTGGTTGGGTGGACAAAAGGCCAGGCTGACCGGGCGCGAGCTTGATCGGGGCGTTCGTAAGGAGATTCGCCGCCGGGGCTGGGGCTGGGGCTGGGGTCGGTTGCCCCGGGGCGGAGGGTGGCGTCGCGGAGGGTGGCGTCGGAGTCGGTGTCGCTCCCGGCAGGGGCTGGGGCGGCGCCATTTCGGTCGGAGAGATCTGTGCCGGTCGTTTGTCCTTGCCAAAGTACACGCCCCCGGCAAAGGCCGCAGCCGCCACAAGAATCATCACAATCCAGCCATAGGAAGCTGAGTTATTCGTCGAATCGCTCATCAGTTATTGAGAAAGGTATTGAGAAAAATGAAGCGCCGAAAATGAACGATGCGCCCCATCGCCGTCCATACCGAAGAGACCTGAGCGAACTCAAGCTTGTTTGAGGATCTGCAGTTTGACCTCCTTCACGAGTTTTTCCACCCGCTTGCGAAACTCACTCATGTGAGAGGCCTGAAGATGAACCTTCAAGCTTTCTATATCCCGCCATTTCTCCAGCACGGTCACGACATTGCCGCGTTCCCCTCCTTGGGCCGGAATGTCGGTGTCTTCATCCACAAATGGAGCATATTCATGGCAGCCCGCTTCGGCGTAAACCAGCGGAACCAACTTGTGGAATTCCCGCAGGAACGCTTCACGCTTGCCATCCACCACTTCGATTGTGGCTACAACATGAACCATGGAGTGAACTATCCCCGCGAATTTTCGGGGTCGTCAAGTATTACCATTCGAAATCAGCCGTTTTGGCCCTGCCGAATCCGTTCGTGCTGGATGCAACTCAAGCCGGCCAAGGCCGCGGTCTCCGCGCGCAGCACATTCGGCCCCAACGAGACCGGATTCACCCCGGCTTCTCGGAGCGCCTCGATTTCCCGTTCGGTGAAATCGCCTTCCGGCCCGATCCACAAAGCAACCGACTTCGCTCCATCCAAGCATTCCCACAAACCCACTCGCTCCCCGAACAGGGAAGCCACGATCAACTGATCACACTTGCCCGCAATCTGAAGGCCTTCCGTCAGCGACACCACCGTGGAAATCTCCGGCAACCACGCCCGACCACACTGTTTCATCGCCGAAATCGCCAGATCGCACCAGCGCTCGTGCTTGGCGCCAACGGACACGGAGCGTTCACATTGCACCGGCAAAATCTGGCTCACCCCCAACTCGGTCCCCTTCTCGACGATCCAATCCATCGCCTTCCCTTTGACCACTGCCTGGCAGAGGACCAGATCGAATGCCGGTCTGGCTTCGGCCGATTCGGATTCGATTTCCAGGACGACGCCTTGACGCGAAACCGTCAAGACAGCCCCAATCAAGCGCCGACCCTGCCCATTCAGAATCTCGAAGCGATCTCCTTCCCTCGCACGCAAAACGGTGCGCGCATGATGCGCCTCACCCGCGGGTAAACTCAGCGTCTGGGCGCCTTCCTCAACCTCAGGCACATACAGACGGCGCATGGATCACGGACGGGTGAAGAAATCCTTGGCCTTGGAAAAGAAACCGGCGGATCTCGGATGAACGCTCTCGTCACACGCGTCGGCAAATTCCTCCAGCTTGGCACGCTGTTGGAGAGTGAGTTTGCGGGGAATCTCGACAACCACACGCACGAGCAAATCACCCGTACCGTAGCCTTGCACATTCTTGACGCCCTTGCCTTTCACACGAAAGACCGTGCCTCCCTGCGTCGCCGCTGGAATCCGCACCTTGGTACGACCTGAAACCGTCGGCACCTCGATATCCGACCCGAGGGCGGCCTGGGCAAATGTGATCGGCACTTCACAGATCAGGTCATCTCCATCCCGTGTGAACACCTCGTGTTCCTGCACATGGAGGACGACGTATAAGTCACCCGCGGGACCGCCTTGGGTTCCCGCCTCGCCATTGCCGGTTGAACGCAGGCGCGCGCCCGTATCCACACCGGCAGGAATCTTCAGTTTGATCGTCGACTTGCTCTCACGCCGACCACTGCCGTGGCAACTACGACATGGTTTGTCAATCTTCTGCCCCGCGCCTTCGCAATCTGGACAGGTCTGGGCGACGCTGAAAATTCCGCGCGAACGCACCACCTGGCCTCGGCCACCACAGCTCGCACAGGAGACAATTTTCGCACCGCCATCACCTCCGCTGCCGTTACACTTGCCGCACTTATCCAGTTTGCTGATGCTGATCTCCTTCTCGCAGCCCAGAACGGCTTCTCTGAAATCAATCTCGAGATCGTAACGCAAATCGGAACCGCGGCGCGGACCGCCCTGATTGCCACGCCCACCACCGCCTCCAAAGAGTTCGTCGAAGATGCTGCCGCCGCCGCCGCCAAACACCTCTCGAAAGACATCAAACGGATCGTGGAAGCCCCCGCCACCACCAAATCCGCCGCCACCGCCGCCTCCGCCCTTACCGAAGGCGGCGTGACCAAATTGATCGTAGGCCGCCTTCTTCTGTTCGTTGCTCAAGACCTCATAGGCTTCGCCGATCTCTTTGAAACTCTCTTCGGCCTCCTTATCACCCGGGTTCTTGTCCGGGTGATACTTGATCGCCATCTTGCGA
>JBMYQZ010000364.1:0-5970 GCA_049601855.1 Limisphaerales bacterium
GGACAGAAGCCACTCGACAATCTCTACGCCATGCCGGTGTTTATTGGACGACTCGTGCCGACGGTGGTCCTGGGTATCATCACGGCGGCGATGATCGCCGCGTTCATGTCCACCCATGACAGCTACTTCCTCTGCTGGAGCTCGGTGATCACCCAGGACGTGATCGCACCCTTGCAGAAGAACGGGCTCTCAGAGGCGAAGCGGGTGATGTTGACGCGGATCATCGTCGTGATGATCGGCGGCTACGTTCTCTACTGGGGCTTGTTCTACAAAGGGAAGGAAGACATCTGGGATTACATGGCCATCAGCGGCGCGCTCTACTTCAACGGAGCCATCGCCGTTCTCGTTGGTGGCATCTATTGGAAGAAGGCGAGCACGGCCGGTGCGATCGCGGCCCTGTTCGCTGGGTCCACCGCGATCCTCGGTTTGGAGCCCGTGCAGAAACTCGTTGGTCTGCAATACCAGAAACCAGGAACGGATGATTGGGTGGAGCGGCTGTCGGGTGAACAGATGGGATTGATCTCTGTCTTGGCCGCGCTGGTTGCAATGGTGGTGTTCTCGCTGGCCTTTCCCGACAAACCGAAGGAGAAAGGAGGCGCCTCATGAACTGGATGTTCCTCTGGAAGTTTGTGTTCGTCGCGATGCTTGGTTTGTTCACGGTCATGACCGTGCTGACCACGATCTACGGTGCTCGCGACGTGCGTCGAATGCTTCGTTCGTTGGATGAGGAACAAGAGCGGTCCGATCAGTCGGATCCGACGGATGACACTTCCGAGTAGCCTTCGCCATCCCAGGCAAACCACTTGTGGTCGCGAGTCTTCCCTTCACGAACTGACAACACCAAGTATCCCGTTCCCGGATGAATCGGTTCCCCATCCGCCATCGCCTGCGCTTGGTCTTCCTCTGAAAAATACGCTTCGGCATCCGGATGCGAGTGATAGATGCCCAAGATTTTCTCGCCGGTCTCACGCAATTCCCGCTCCACCTGCAGCAGCTCGCGCGGCTCGATAAAGTAGGCGTTCCGATCCGTCCGTGGAAACGCCGCCGGATCGAGTTCGTGATACTTCATCTGTGCATTCGTACAGGGCCGAACCCTGGTGCTCAGCGTTCCCCGTACCAGAATCAGGCCGCAACCTTCTGCTGGATACGCACTTTCCACGTCGGTGAGAATGCGCTCCCAGATTTCGGTGGAAGTGTCGGGATACCCGTTCATATCCCGACCTGATAGCGCCCCGAGCCGGTTTCGGCGATCCTCTTCCAAAAATTCACTTTCCACAGTATTCCTGATCAGGAATATTCCCGCTGATGGATGTCGTTGCCGTATACAAATGCTTTTGTGATGTGACCCGGTTGCGGATCTTGAATCTGCTGCACGAAGGGCCGTTGTGCGTGTGTCATTTGCAGGAGATCCTCGATGAGCCGCAGGTGAAGATGTCCAAGCACCTCGGCTATATGAAACGTCACGGCCTACTGGAGTCGGCGCGGAAGAACAACTGGACGATTTACTCACTGCCGGCCAAGCCCCACAAGCTCCTGCAGGAGAACCTCAAATGCCTGCAGGATTGTCATGGTGAAATGCCGGTCTTTCGCACCGATCAGAAGCGGCGGCGCGTCTTGCTGAAACGCCTCGCCAAGGGCGCCGAAGAGTGTCCGGCGGTCGTCGTGAAAGCCGACAAGTCACGTCGTTCTTCGGAAACCTCTTGTTGTTGAATCGTTGTGGGCACCGAGACTCTTTTACCGTCGATTCGTTCCCTGGCCACTGAGTTGTTCGCGGGCAGCGCCGGGATCGCAACGGAGCGTCGCAACGAGTTGCGTAGCCTGGCTGCCATAGTGAACCGGCATCTGGCCGAAGCGGGTCGCGCGCGGCTCACGTTTATCTGCACGCACAATTCTCGTCGCAGTCATCTCTCGCAGGTCCTTGCTCAAACGGCGGCCGCTTTTCACGGAGTGGAAGACCTTGAGTGTTTCTCCGGCGGCACGGAAGCGACGGCCTGCAATCCGCGCACCGTGGATGCGTTCAAGCGCGCTGGCTTTGACGTCACCGATACGAGTGGGGGCGAGAATCCGATCTACGAGATTCGTTTTGCCGCCGACGGCGCTCTCCGCGCCTGGTCGAAGGTCTACAACCAGGATGGCAACCCGGAGTCCGATTACATCGGTGTCATGACCTGCACGCACGCGGATGAAAACTGTCCGATCGTGCAGGGAGCCTCCGAACGGTTTTCGCTTCCCTTCGTCGATCCCAAGGAAGCCGACGACACCCCGGCGGAAGCGGCGACTTACGACGAATGCCTGCGACAGATCGGCAGCGAAATGTTTTTCCTGATGGAGACGGTGAGTGAGAACACAGATTGAAAGGACACATGCCCAGGTGGTTTACAGGTGAATTGATCGGCACATTTCTGCTCGTGTTTTTTGGCTGCGGTTCCGTGGCAACGGCGGTGGCCTTGGACGCGCCGGTAGGCCTGTTCCAAGTGGCAATCGTGTGGGGACTTGGATTGTCCGCCGCGATCTTCGTGACCGGCGGTCTGAGCGGCGCGCATCTGAATCCGGCGATCACCTTGGCCTTTGTGTTCGTGCGCGGCTTCCCAAAATCCCGGGTGCCGGGATATTTCGTGTCGCAGTTTCTCGGTGCCTTTGCTGCGGCTGTGATGGTCTTCGTCCTCTTTGGCGGCGGGATCCAGCGCTTCGAGTATCAGAACGGGATCCAGCGGGGCCAACCGGGCAGCGAAGCGAGTGCCATGATCTTTGGAGAATACTTTCCCAATCCCGGCGGCAAGTCGCTGACGGCCGACCAGCGGCAACTCGTTCCTCATTGGCGCGCCTGCGTCGCTGAATTCTTCGGCACGGCGCTGTTGGCTCTCGCCATCTTCGGGTTCACAGCGCGGGGCAACGACGGTGGACCGGGCGCGATCACTCCGTTGGCGATTGGTTTCACCCTGACCACGTTGATCTGCATCTTCGCGCCCTTGAGCATGGCCGGCTTCAATCCGGCGCGTGACTTGGCTCCCCGGTTCTTTTCGTCACTGGCGGGCTGGGGTTCGATTCCTTTCACCACCAACGGGATTGGTTGGTTGACGGTCTACGTCCTGTCGCCCTGTTTCGGCGCAATTGTGGGGGCGGCCATCGGCGACAGCATCTATCGACCGGCGCGGGTGGAGGGACAGATCGAGGCCGGAGAGGCCCATCCCGGTCCTTCGACATAAGGGTTGCCAGCGTCGGCGTTCTGATCGAGATTCCAATCGAACTCCGACTGATCATGGCCTCTCCTTTGAATCTAAACCGCCGATCCTTCCTCGTCGCCTCCACGGCGGGCGTGGCGGGTTTCCGATTCGGGAACACCGCCGGTGCTGCCAATATCCCGCCCTCGGCACGCTCCCGCCCGGCCAAGACAACGATCCTGTTCTTCCTCTGCGGCGGCGCTTCGCACATCGACACCTTCGACATGAAGCCCGATGCGCCAAGTGAATATCGCGGACCCTTTGCTCCCATCCGCACTTCGGCTCCGGACATCCAAGTCTGCGAACATCTGCCGATGACGGCCAAGGTTGCGAAGCATTTCTCCATCGTCCGTTCGGTCAGCGATCACGGGCGCGCCACCGGCGATCATCATGCCGGTTATTACTACAATCTCACAGGCCATGCTCCGGACCTGACCTTTCGTACCCAGGGGAACAACCGTCGTCCGTATCCTGACGATTGGCCGTTCATGGGATCGGTCATTGCCTCCCGTCGCCCGGCCCATCCCAAGCTGCCGCCGATCATGACGCTGCCGCATAAGCCCAGCCGCGCCCCTTACACACGACCGGGTCAATTCGCCGGCAAGCTCGGTCTTGCGCACGATCCGTTTTATCTCTACGGCAACGATCTGAAGCCGATGCAATTCAGTGCGCCTTCCTTGTCGTTGGAAGCCGGCGTCGATCAGAAACGCCTGGACACCCGCCAAGGTCTGCTCGCCGCAGTCAATGAAGCGCGCCGCGAATTCGATCACGAAGTCGAGATCAGCAATTACACCGCGCAACAAGGCAAGGCCTTCGACCTCCTTTCCTCCTCGGTCTCTGCCTCCGCCTTTGATCTCGAAAGCGAACCGGAAAAGGTCCGCGAACGTTACGGCAAGTCGCTCAATGGAATGAGCCTGCTCATGGCCCGCCGCCTGGCCGAAGCCGGCTTGCCGTTCATCACCGTCTTCTGGAAGGAAAACACCAAGCTCAACAAGAAGTGCCGCAGCGCCGGCGGTTGGGACACGCACGGAAACAACTTTGCCTGCCTCAAGGAAAACCTGCTCCCGGAATTCGACCGCGCCTATTCCGCGCTCATTGAAGACCTCGCCCAGCGCGATATGCTCAATGACACCCTCGTCCTTGTGAACAGCGAGATGGGCCGCAAACCCAAGATTGGCGATCCGCGTTCTGGCGGCGTCACCGGGGCCGGTCGCGATCACTGGACCGCCTGTCAAAGTATCCTCCTTGCCGGCGGCGGCATCCAGGGCGGACGCACCTTCGGCACGACCGACAAGTTCGCCGAATACCCCGCCGAGAATCCCCTGAGCCCAACCGACATCACCTCGACCGTCTATCACGCCATGGGCGTCAACGACCTCACCGCCACCGATGCGCTTGGTCGTCCCTTCAACCTCATCGAAGACGGCCGCGTCCTCACCGAACTCTTCTAAGACCCGTCTGGTTTTAACCGGAGCGCTCGCCTATCGTGCGCCATGCGTTTCGTCTTGCTCGTATTGATTGGGATGGTGTCGTTCTGCGGAGCGCAGCGGACCAACGTCGTTTTCATTCTTTCGGACAACCAGAGTTACTGGGAGTTCGGCTGTCACGGGAACAAAGTCGTCAAGACGCCGAACGTTGATGCGCTGGCGAAACAGAGCGTGGACTTCCGCCACTTCTACGCGACGCCGTATTGCTCGCCGAGCCGGGCGGAGTTTCTGACCGGGCAATACGCGATGCGGTTTGGGATCTACAACACGATCGGGGGCGTGTCCCAATTACCGAGTTCGGCGGTGACGATGGCGGAGTTGTTTCGGGAGAATGGATACCGGACGGGAATGTTCGGGAAATGGCACCTCGGCGACTCGTTTCCGATGCGGCCGGAGGACCAGGGATTTGACGAGGCATTCTGGCATGGTGGCGGCGGCGTCGGTCAATTGCCCGACTACTATGGGAACACGCTCTTCGACACGACCTTCATTGAGAACGATCAAGCGGTGAAGACGAAGGGCTTCTGCACAGATAAGATCTTCGATCGGGCCATCCGCTTCATCACCGAGCAACGGGACAAGTCATTCTTCTGCTACGTGCCCACGCCGGTGACGCACAAACCTTGGGCCGCACCGGACAAGTACAAGCAGCCGTACGAGGCGATGGGCATGAAGTCGGGCGACGCCGCGGGTTACGGACAGATGACCAATCTGGATGAAAACGTCGGACGATTGCTGGCGGCACTGGACAACCTGAAGTTGCGCGACAACACGATCCTGATCTTCGCGACTGATCAGGGGATGGGTCGCGAGGCACCGACGAAGGACATGGCGTTACCGCAGATTCGAGGCGGTCATCGTGCTTACGACTGGGCAAATCACGTCGCCTTCATGATTCGCTATCCCGATCGCATCAAAAAAACCGGCTACGTGCAGGAGGGGCTGACTGCGGCCGTTGATGTGTTACCGACGCTCGTGGACTGGTGCGAATTTCCACAATCGCGGGAATTGGCCACCGACGGAATTTCTCTCCGCAGGTACCTTGAGAATCCGCAACTCAAGTGGCCGGACCGACGAACTGTGGTCACCCAATGCCCGCGCGGGAAGACGCCGAAGAAATGGCACAACGCCGTTGTCCGCCAAGGCCAGTGGCGCCTGACCGGGCCGGAAGAGCTGTTCAATGTGGAGAACGACTGGCGGCAAGCGGAGAACGTCGCGGCACAACGTCCGGAGCTTGTTCGCGAGTTGGGCGCGGTCTACGA